>JAFBAJ010000232.1 GCA_019247865.1 Acidobacteriota bacterium | reverse complement strand
AGATTGACGATGGAGGTCGCGGTGGCATTGACGATGACGCCGGTCGTACCTGCGGCGAGAATGCCGGCCAGATGGCCTGAGCCGTCAATCGTGATGGACTTGGTGATCGTGATCGCACCGAAACCGCCGTCGTCGAGCGCGTCGATCTCGCCGCCCGTCGCGGTCTTGGAGATCGCACCGGCAAACGTTTTGCAGGGGGCGGTGCGGCTACAGGGGTTCGCATCATCGCCCACACCGGACACCCATGTGCGTGTGGCCTGCGCCTGCGCCATCGTGGCGAGCGCGATCATGAAAGCGACGGTTGCGAGGATATTCAAGGTAAATCTGAATTTAGTCATCGTGGGTCTCCTTCTAAGACTTTGGGGTGAATAAGTTTTGAAGACTCTTCTAATGCCGTCAAAACCCTATAAAGTAATCTGTGGCAAACGAGCGAAGCGCGAGGTTATATCACCTGCCGCATGTAAATGGCAAAAGGCTTTTACGCCTAAAGAGGTCGAAGTGTCAACCTTTATTTTGCAAAAACCTTAGCACCTGGGGGCTTCAGTTGCGTCTGACGCTGCCAAAACGTTATTTTGCTGACCGAGCCGCCGGAAATTCTTTCACTGGGCCGAAAACGAAGACGCTCTGACCAGCACAGTCAGATCAGCTTAGAAGCTTTGCGTGTGTTTCTCACCACCTATGTGCGTAGTAACTTTTGACGTGCCCGGACCTGAAATCGCGCGGAAGATGGTAGAACCCTGCCGGATTGCATAATTAGACTACGAAACCATGCGTCAGCGCAAGCTTTTGCCGTCAATCCGGCCCGCGGGGCTGGGTGCAAATCACTCTTCGCGGCGAGAGTTTTCAATGAGCGCGCGCGCGTTGCGTTGGAGCCCGTTGAGCTTGGCGCGCTTGATCGCGCTCCGGCGAAAGCGCGCGGCGTAAGCCTCGGGCGTGAGCTGTAGAATCTCCGCCAGCTCTGCCGCCACCGTTCCCTCGCGCGGCTCGAAACGCGCCTCTGCGGTCGGCTCCTCGAAGCGATTCCAGGGGCACACGTCCTGACAGATATCGCAGCCGTAGAGCCAGCCCGAAAGTTTTTCCGAGACTTGAGCGGGCAGCTCCGCCTCGCGCAGCTCGATCGTGGCGTAAGAGATGCACCGGTTCGAGTCGACCACGTAAGGCTCTGTGATCGCGCCGGTCGGGCAGGCTTCCAGGCAGAGCGTGCAGCTCCCGCAATGGTCTTCGACACGTTGCTCGTCAGGCTTGAGTTCCAGATCGAGCAGCAGCTCGCCGATAAAGACCCACGAGCCGTAATCGCGCGTGATGAGGTTCGAGTGCTTGCCGATCCAGCCGAGCCCGGCGCGCACGGCCCACGCCTTATCCATCATCGGTTGAATATCAACACACGCCTTGCCCATGGCTTCCGGCCACTCCTCTTTGATCCACGCGAGCAGCGCGCGCAGCTTTTCGCCGACCACGTCATGATAATCGTCGCCCCAAGCGTATCTGGAGATCTTGCCCGTCAAAGAATCATCCACATGCTCGTGCGGCGTGAAGTAGTTGAGCGCGACGACGACGACCGAACGCGCTTCCGGGAAAATCTCGCGCGGGTCTGTCCGCCGCTCCGGGTCGCGCGCCATCCAGCGCATCTCGCCCGCGTAGCCTCGTCCGAGCCATTCCAACAGCCGCACGCGCTCCTCTTCGAGGGCTGTCGCGCGCGCGATCCCGATCTTCTCAAAACCGAGCGCCAGCGCACGCTCCCTGATCCGCTCAGAGAGCAGAGCCGGGCTTTCGACGATGTCCGTAGCGGCGCGCATCACTGGAAACCATCCGACATCAAAAGCCCGCCCGTCAAGCGGGCCGAAGCGTTAGTCGTGTCCTAAATTGTTTTTCTCTGTGTATCTCTGCGCCAACTCTGCGTCTCTGCGTTGAGATGATGCTAACTGTAATTCACCGCAGAGGCGCAGAGTTCACGCAGAGCAAGCGCAGAGAGTTGAATTCAGGTCACCACCGAAGCGTTCTTGCCAAACAGCCCTCCGCCCGTTAAGCTTTAAATGTAGTTCGGTGCGGCGTCCCCTTTGACTCTCCCTAAAACTCTTGTGCCCTGCGCTGCTTCTCCTCTTTGCGTGAGCGTGGGCTGTCGTGTGTCGCCGGTGCAGCATCAAACGTGCAGCGGGAAGGTTTTTGAGGAAGATGTCTGTGAGCATGAAGGAAGAGACAGAGACGTTGACGCGTTCGGTCGAGCAGAAGGCCGGGCGGCTCCTGTTTATCGGGCTGCCGGGCACGCGGCTCGACGGGCACACGCGCGCTCTGCTCGCGGAGGTCAGGCCGGGCGGCGTCGTGCTCTTCGGCCGCAACATCGAATCGCCGTCGCAGGTCGCGCGCCTGACCGCGCAGATACGCGACGCGGTCGGCCAGCCGGTGCTCATCGGCGTCGATCAGGAGGGCGGACTCGTGGACCGCTTCCGCGCGATCTGCGAGCCGATGCCGTCGGCCAAAGCCGTGCGAGGCGCGGGCCATTCCGCGCTGGCCGAGAAGTTCGGAGCCTGCACGGCGCGCGTCCTGCGCCTGCTCGGATTCAATATCAACTTCGCTCCCGTGCTCGATCTCTCGGGCGACAATCAGGAGAACGGCTTGCGTGGCCGAACCTTCGGCGCGCATCCGGCGCACGTCTCAAGGCTCGGCGGAGCATACCTCGACGGTCTGCAACGCGGCGGTATCATCGGTTGCGGCAAACATTTTCCGGGGCTCGGCGGTTCCAGCGTGGACTCGCATCGGCGGCTGCCGGTCGTCAAACATTCCTGGGACGAGATTTTCGAGCGCGACCTGGTGCCGTTCATGGATCTGCTCTTTCATCGTCCGGGCGAGCGGTTGCGGACGGTGATGGTCAGCCACGCGGCCTTTCCGGAGGTCTCGGAATTTTTGCAGGAATGGTTTCGCCGCACGGCAGACCTGCCGACGCTCGAAGAGATGCACCGCCTGCCCGCGACCATCAGCGGCAACGTCGTGATGCGTCTCCTGCGGCGCGCGCTCAAGTTCGACGGCCTCGTCATCACGGATGATATGGAGATGGGCGCGGTGGTCGAAACGCTGACGGTGGCCGAAGCCTCTCTGCGCGCGATCCAGGCCGGTTCGGATATGATTCTGATCTGTGAGAAAGAGGCCAACTTTGTCGCCGCGCGGGACGCAATCGTCGCCGCCGTCGGGCAGGGACAGCTCTCGGTCGAAGCCCTCGACGCCGCGAACCGGAGGATCGAACGCGTCCTCGAACTGGCCTGCGAGTGCGAGCCCTTCGACCGCGCGGAATTTGAAGCGGCCTCGCGCGACATACACGAGCTGAACCGCGAGCTGCACGCCGCCGAGAACGATGAAGAATACACACCCCTCTACGGCACACCGGACGGGAACGAACGCCGCAGCTCAAATTTTTAAAGTTTCACGCAAAGGCGCTGGTGACGCAAAGAAAAGC
>JAFBAJ010000158.1 GCA_019247865.1 Acidobacteriota bacterium | reverse complement strand
GCGCGCGCGGCGCGCGGGTCTGCGTCGGTCAGAGGGTAGTAATAAGTGAAGACCGTCGGGCCGCGGTCGAGCCCGCGCTGGTGCGTGGCGACGACGTAGCCGAGCGCAGGGCTCTCGTACAACACATTGTCCCAGGCAAGCGGAAAGCCTTTGCTCTGCGGCCGGTCGCGCAGAAAAAGGTTCGCCACCATCCACGCGCCGTACTGAAACTCCGCGACGTGCGGCGGCGTCTGCTCGCGGTAGTCGCGGATCAGATAGCGCGTCAGAAAATGTGGAGCGGCGAAGATGACTCGTCCCGCGTGGATGCCCGAAGCCGATTCAGCATTGCTGTCAACCAGCACAACATCCACCCCGCTCTTGTCATTTGGAATCAACTCCGCGACGGCGTGTCCCAGCCTGACCTTCTCGCGCGACTTGTCGTACAGGTATTTGACCAGCCGCCCGTTGCCTTCGGGCCACGTCATCAGCGGCTGCGATTCGTCGCCGGGCTTCAGCACGCGCGAAGAGAAATAGAAGAGTCCGGCCCACGCGCTCGTCTGTTCCAGCGTCAGGCCGTAGTCATCACGACACGCGTAATCAACCAGCCAGCGGAGTCGCGGCGAGGTAAAGCCACGCTGCCGCATCCATTCGTCCATCGAGATGCGGTCGAGCGCCGTGACTTCCGCGTCGTCCGAACCGGCCGCGACCGGAATCGTGAACGCGCGCCGCCCCTTAGCATCTTTCAAGGCGATCCAGCGCCCGACCTCTACATTAAAAGCGACGAGCTGCCTTTCGTCCTCTGCACTCGCGCCCGCGTGCAGGTAGAGCCCTTCGTACCAGCGCCCTTTATAAAAGAGTCGCTCCTCCGGGTCGCGACACAGGAACTGCTCGGCCACGACCGGCTCGCCGTACTTGTCAACACCTTCGAGCATCCCCATCTCGTCGATCAATTCGACGAGCGCGGGATTGTCCTTCGTCGGCGCGGGCAGGTAATGCGCGCCCCACGGATAAGAGATGAGCTGCGTGGAGCCGCTTCGCGCAGTCCCGCCCGGCGCAGGCTCCAATTCAATCAGCGCGAAATCGTCGAAGCCCTTTTTCAAAAGCCGCCACGCAGCGGAGAGCCCGGCCACTCCGCCGCCGACGATGACGACGCTTTTGTGTTCCCACTTATCAAGTGGAACTTCCACTTTCAATCCGTCGCGCAAACGATGGCCGAGCACGTCCGACGCTCCCACGATCTCGCCCGCGGGCAACTGCGTTAATGCGCTTGAGCGACACGCGGCCATCGCCGCCGGAACGCCCAGAAATGCCGCCAGGATTTCTCTGCGAGTAAACGCGCCCATCTACTCGTACTTTCTCCACTCGCCTTCGTAATAGCGAACCAGCGTTTGATTGTCGAGGCGATTGATCTCGACCGGCACGGGCGCGAGGTCTGCGGGCAGGATAAAGAGCGAGGCCATCGCCGCGTCATCCAGAAAGCGCAGGCCCAGATTCTGCGGAGCATGCGTCGGCGGCGTGAATGGCGCGAGGCGTGCGAGCGCGTAGCCCCAGATGCCGAACGACGGGACGGCCGTTTGATACGGGCTGACCTGAAAACCCGCCGCCTCGATGGTACGCACGATGCACCAATATGAAGTGCGCGCGAAGAGCGGCGACGTGCATTGTATGCTCACGGCTGCGTCGGGCGTCAGACGCTCTTTGAGCAGGCGATAGAAGCGCGTCGTGTAGAGCTTGCCGAGCGCGAAGTTGTTCGGGTCAGGGAAATCCACGATGGCGACATCGAAGGGCTCAACTTTTTCTTCGAGCCAGATCATCGCGTCCCGGTTGATGACATGCACGCGCGGGTCTTCAAAGGAATGCCTGTTCAATTCCGCGAGCGGCGGAAACCTGCTTGAGAGCTGCGTCATGTTCGGGTCTACATCCACGAGCGTGACCGATTGCACCGACGTGTATTTCAGAATCTCGCGCAGGGCGAGGCCGTCGCCGCCGCCGAGCACGAGCACGCGGCGCGGCTCTGCGCCCCGCGCCATCATCGCCGGATGGACGAGTGCTTCGTGATAACGATATTCGTCGGCCGAGCTGAATTGCAGGTTGCCGTTGAGGAAGAGCTGGAAGCCCGCGCGCCCGCGCGTGATGACGATGCGCTGGTACGGCGTCGTCCGCGCGTAGATGATCTCGTCCGCGAACAACTGGTCTTCGGCCAGCGTGGTCAGCCGGTCGGCTTTGATGACTCCGACCAGAAGCAGCGCGAGCACGATCACTGCCTTCACGCGCAACGCCGTCACGCTGCCTTTGATTAAAGGCTGCATCAGCCACGTCCCCCACAGCGCGACCGACGCGTTGAGCATCCCGAAGACGAGCGAAGTCCGCACGAGGCCGAGCCGCGGCACGAGCAGCACCGGGAAGAGCAGCGAGGCGACGAGCGCGCCGATGTAATCGAAGGCGAGGACGCGCGAGACCAGCTCTTTGAAATCGAGATTATCTTTGAGAATCCGCATCAGCAGCGGAATCTCTAATCCGACCAGCGCGCCGATGGCGAAGACGACGACGTAAAGGATGAGGTAAAAGTAGCTGACGCGCGCGAAGCTCAGAAACAGGAGCGGCGCGCTGGTTCCGCCGAGGACGGCGACCGCCAGCTCGACTTCGATAAAGCGTCGCGCCAGCGCCTTGTCCACAAAGCGCGAGAGCCACGAGCCGACGCCCATCGCAAAGAGATAGATGCCGATGATGAGAGAGAACTGCGTGACCGAATCGCCCAGCACGTAACTGGCGAGCGTGCCCGCCAGCAACTCGTAGACGAGGCCGCACGTGGCGATGACCAGCACGTTCAGAAAGACGAGCGGAGTCCGATTCATTCAACTAACCTTGAATCGCTGCGGAGACGATCAACGCGATCCCGATAATCACCGCGCCGATGACGATGGCGAGCGCGATGTTCTGATCCTCCTCGATCTCTTTGCGCACGGAGAAGGGCGAAGCCTTGACGATGATGAGAAACGCCAGCGCAAAGATAATGATGCCCAGCACGACGAAGACCAGCGTCGAGACGAGCACCGAGGTCAGGTTTTCGAGCGGGACGACCAACGCCTGCATTGCAGCCATGTGTATCAGCATCACTTTCCTCCATGAAAGCCTGTGTGCCAGAAACCGAAAGACCTGTAGCCGTTCTGTCGCGCGTCGGGCGGCAACTGGTTGCGCCCCGCCGTCCCGAACTCCCAGCCGAGCAGCGCCGCCGTCCCGTACCACAGAACCACGAAGATGCCGAACGCGAGATAGATTTTTCTAAACATCTTTCCTCCGCTGGTCTTTGGACTTTGGTCTTAGGTCTTTGTACGCAGTTCAACCTTGAACGATAAAGCTCAATCTTGAGCAGACATCAAAGACCAAAAGCCAAAGACCTAAGACCGCTTTTAATCTGAATCGTCCGAACCTGAACTACTGCTGCCGAACATGCTCTCAGACCATCGCCTTGATTCGAAGATGATGTGCCAGATCATGACGAAGACCGGGATGATGGAGAGCGCGAGCACGGCGAGGATAAAGTTGACGCCGCGCGTCGTGCCCTGCTCGACGGTGACGGTGACGGGCATCGGCTCCTGCCACTTCTCCCATTGCGCTTCGAGCCGCAGCGTGTACTTGCCTGCGGGCAGAGACGAGAGCGTGTCGTCGCCCGCGTTGCTTCCCTCGCTCCAGTTCTCGCCGTCCTCGACGCCGTGATAATACTCGACCTCCAGCGGAAAGCTCTGCACCAGTCCCGTGTCGTCGTTGATCAGATCGCCTTCGAGATAGAGCCAGGTGTTATCGACCGACGGAGCCTGCGCCGTGATCTTGATGTTGCGCCGCCCGCGCAGCTCGAACTGATCGCTGAAGACGACCTGCGTCCCGTCCGCGTTCGGCAGAGGAGGCAGTTGGTACGAGCCGGACATCACCCGGTTATTTGAGCTGGTCAGAATCGTCAGCACGATGCCGAGCGCGAAGAGCACGGGCAGCAGGAGCAGCCAGTATTTGTAGATCGCTTTGTGCGGGAACGGCTGGTTCGGCGCGACGTTCGAGGGGCGCGGCAATGAGCTTGCGCCGAAAGCCTTCTCGACATCCTTGACGGGAACGTACTTGCCGAGCGACCAGTTGATCTCGCCCGTCCGGACGAACTGCGGCTGCGCCTGGGTCCCGCCCGTGCGGATGCCCGCCGTCGAAACCTCCTTCGAGAGCATCAAAGGGGGCGCGACGTAATCCACCGCGCGCACTCCTTCGCCGACCTCTACCTTCCAGTAGAACTCGCCCGCGACGTACTCGACACGCGCCGGTGCGTCCTGAAAGATCTTAAAAGTCTGGCCGCGAAACTTGACCGTCTTCTCGGACTCCGCGACCTCGCCGGGCGGCACGGCCTCGACGAAATTCCAGTGGTCGTCGCTGTCCACGAGCCAGCGAAATCCGACCTGCGGGTGATAGAGCAGGTATTCGGTCCAGTAATAACGCGTGCCTTCGACTTCGACGCTGCGCGCGACAAAGCCGATGACGGTCAACTGTTGCCCGCCCTCGAAGACGCCGATTGCGCCGATGGGAATCAGCGGCTCGAACTGCCCGCGCTGGAGCGTTAACAAATATTTGAGCTTGCCCTGATCGATGTCCAGCAGCGAGCTGCAACTCGGACAGGTCACGCGCAACGTCTGGTCCGGGGCGCGCAGCTCAAGGCCGCCGCCGCAGTTCGGGCAGTTGAGATGTCCCGTCTCAACCCGCCGCGCCTCGCGCTCGGGCCCAACGCCCGTCGCCGTGATGCCGAGCTGCGCGAGCGTCACTTCCTGACCTAAGAAGAAGAGCGGCGGATAGGCGCTGTAGTCGAGCGTCGCAAAGATGCCGCCAGCGCCGGAGAGGTCTGCGTAAAAGTTTGTCTCGCCGGGCGTGAGCTTGTACGGAATCTCGCCTTTAGCTCCGAGCGCGCGTGCGCGTCCGGTCTCGGCCACGACGAGCGGATATTGAGACGCGAGCCCGGCGACCTGCTGGCCGAGCACGAGCTGGCCGAACGGCGGGACGGCCTGCTGGTTTTCGAGCGGCTGGCGAAAGGTCATGTAAAAGCGTCCCTGCGCTTCCGCGAGCCAGCCGAGCCAGCCGTTCTGAAACGTCGCGTACCATTCGTCCCACACGCCGCCCATCTCGTGCCCGAGCTGCGCTCTTCCGGTCAGCTCGAACGGCACGCCCTGATAGGTTCCGCGCAGGCCGACTTCGAGCGGCGAATTGGTCTCCGACAGCTCCGCGACCTTGCCCAGAGCTTCAAACGCGCGGTCTGTGCGCGCGACGACCGAGCGGCAGTAATCGCAGACCACGACGACGGATTGGCCGGATTTGAAGGAGACGGGCGCGCCGCACGCGGGACAGTTGCCCTGAAGCATCGCCATCAGAGCTCGCCTCCGCTGAGAGAAGATATGGCGATCTCATCCACCTCATCCACGACGCGATGGTGGACGCGCACGCGCACGCTCTCCGCGCCGAGCAGCTCGCGCAAACGTTCCGCCCAGGGCCACGCGGGACGCTCGCGGCAGCAGTAGAGGTTGATGGTCGCGGTCTGAAACTCAGGATAGGTATGACAGGCCAGATGCGATTCCGTGAGGAGCACGAGCCCCGTCACGCCGCCCGGCGCGGGAAACCTGTGCCACAACTGCTCGCCGACGACCTGAAGACCCAGCTCGTCGATGACCAGCTCAAAGAGTTGGCGTAGCTGCGCCACATCGCGCAGAGCTTCAGCCCTACAGCCGGACGCGTCCACGAGCCATTCTGTGCCGACGATCATAAGCGAGCGTGTGTAAAAAAATAGAGTTGCCGCGCAGCATAGGATAAAGAATTTGAATTTGCAATACTTGTCAGGCGAGGAAAAAAATTAGCCACAGAGGACACAGAGAACACAGAGGAAATAATAGTTCATCCTCTGTGCGCTCTGTGCGCTCTGTGGCTAAAGCGCCGTTGCTGGCC
Organism: Acidobacteriota bacterium; assembly: GCA_019247865.1. GTDB lineage: Bacteria > Acidobacteriota > Blastocatellia > Pyrinomonadales > Pyrinomonadaceae > JACMLC01. The sequence continues at coordinate 9,716 of JAFBAJ010000158.1, read as the reverse complement.
GAAGCCGTTTAGAAGATCAGGCGTATGCCGAGGCGTACGCTGCGATTGGCGCCCGCGTTGGTGCCGGGATTCTGGAACGGCCCGACGATGCCGGTCGATGAAGTGCCGAAGGTCGTGAAGGCGAACTCCGTGAAGGCCAGCGGCACGCCAAAGTTTCTGTGATTGAGCAGGTTCGCCGCCTCAACACGAAACTCAAGCTTCGTCCGTTCGGTCAGGTTCGTGGTCTTAAAGACGGCCATGTTGACCTGATAGAAGGGCAGGCCGCTGAACGTGTTGCGTCCCACATTTCCGAACGGTGTGCCGAAGATGTGAGCCGTCGCGGTGTCTGCGAAATCGATCCCGCCGTTGAAGGCCGTGAAGGTCGCAAAATCATTGTAGATCAAACGAGCCTGTTGCAGCGCTTCCGCCTGCGTCACGATTGTGCCCTGCGAGCCGGGGCTCAGCGTGTTGTAAACAACCCACTGATTGGTGGCGATGTCGGGACGCCCGTCGCCGAGAATCGCCTGCGCCGAGAGCGCGCTGAAGGCGATGGTTCCGACCGGCGCGTTCGGGTTGCCGTAGAACGGACGCACCGGGCCGAAGCCGCCTGAGAACGCCACGTCGAACGTCGGATCATAAGAGCCGAACGCATTTTGCGGCGTGTACGGGCGACCGGAGCCGAGCAGGATAAAGCCCGACAGCTGGTAGCCGCCGAGCAATTTGCCGGTCCATCCACGCTGCTCTTTGTACCACGGCATGTCGTAGATGAAGTTGGCGTTGAAGCTGTGCTTCTGGTGGAAGGCCGAGAGACCGCGCTCGCCGTTGTTATAGTCGAACGGGTTCTCCGAGAAGGCGATGGTCTGACCGCCGCCGAGCGATCCGAAAATCTCCGAAGCGTTGTCAATCGTCTTGCTCAGCGTGTAGTTCGCGTTCAGCGCCAGATCATTGGTGAAGCGCGTGTCGAAACGCAACTGCATGCCGTTGTAGGTTCCGCTCGCTCCGTTCAGGCGGAGGCGAGCCGGGCCGAAGTTCGGGTCTAAGCGACCGTTGCCGTTGGTGCCCGGACGGCTGTTGAAGTTGTTTCCCACGTTCGCGCCGGGAGCGATGACGCCGCCCGTGAAACGACCGCCGCACGTCGCCGTGTTCGCGCCCGGGAAGACGCCCAGGTCACAGCCTGCCCGCGCCAGGAAGCGCAGGTCAGGATTGGCATTGACGCTCTGGAACTGACCGACGATGCGCGAGCCGACATAGCGCGCCTCGAACACGGTGTTCTTCCAGAGCTCCTGCTGGATGCCGAAGTTGTAAGACATCGTGTAGGGATTGCGGAAATCATCAGCCACGCGCGTCTGATTGAAGAGACGCGGGTCGCCGCCCTGCGCCACGCCGTTGATGACGGTCGTCGTGCCGGGCGTGGTGTTGAGCTGAGCCGTCGTCGTCGGGACGAACGGGATGCCGAGCATCTGTCCGGCCGTCCCCGGATTGTTCTGTCGAATCGTGCCCGTGCCGACGAACGGAGCCGCCGTCACGGTGTTGTTGACGATGTTGAAGAAGCTCGGATCATAAGCGATACCGAAACCGCCGCGAATCACCGACCGGCCGTTGGTAAAGCGCTCGCCGAGGAAGTTCAGATTCGGCGACCACGCGAAACCGATGCGCGGCCCGAAGTTGTTCTTGTCCACCGGCAGCTTGTTCAGCGTCCGCGTCGAGAGCGGGAAGGCCTGATTGAAGATGGCGCGTGCGGGGTCTGCCTCGCGCGCGTTCAACTCTTCGATCAGCGCATCGAAGGGCTGCGACGAGAGCTCGTAGCGCAAGCCGAGGTTCAGTGTCAGGTTCGGGCGAATGCGCCAGTCGTCCTGCACGAAGAAGAAGTAGTCGTTCTGGTCTATGTCGCGACGCGGATTCCCGAGCGCAAAGTTGATGTCGCGCGGGCGATTGAGAATCAGATTCTCAAAGGCGGTTGCAGCGCCGACGCGCGGGCTGCCGTCCTCGTTATAGAAAGTGTTCGCGGGAACGGTGCCGCTGTTGTTGGTTCCGCGAAACGTATAGGTTCCGAGGAAGTTCGGCAGGAAAAAGTTCTCCGTGCGCTGCTGCCGCAGATCGAGGCCCAGCTTCAACGCATGGTTGCCGAGCGTCGCAGAGATCGTGTCCTGCTCCTGAAAAACGACCACCTTGCGATCCTGCGGATACACGTTCTGCGCGCCGTAGGTCAGGCTGCCGATGTTGCCGAGGATGTCGCGCGAGCCGGAGAACGCGACCTGCGGCCCCGGCAAAGGCCCGTTCGGGTCGCCGAACGCGACGTACAGGTTCGAGTAGTTAAAGCGCGCCTCGTTGACCAGATTGGACGAGAGGGTGCGCGTGTAGGTGACGCCGAGATTGTGATTGGTCGAAGGCACATCAAAGAGCGCGCCCGCCAATGCCCGTCCGACGGCGATTGGGAAATTGGTCTTGTTATAGATATAGCGCGTGCTCAGAGAGTCTTTGTCCGTCAGGTTGAAATCCTCACGCGTGATGATTTCGTTGGCCGTCGCGTCGGCTTTCACCAGACGCACGGGCTCTCCCGTGTAGAGCGGAGTCAGGACGCCGCCGACTCTGACGAACTCGCTCGGCTGGAACAGGTTGGCCGTCGGAGTGTTGCCGGCCGGGTTGTTCGGCCCGAAGAGAAAGGCGTCGGGAATGCCGTCGCCGTTAACGTCCGTGACGGGCGGAGCGATCAGGAATGCTCCCTGTCCCTGCACGAAAGCCGGGCCGCCGCCGACCATTGACGAAGTCAACTGTGCCGTCGCCGGATTCGGGAACAACTGCGCGGCGATCAACGCGCTCTCCGGCGTGAAGGTGAACTGCGCTGTGTTGAGGCCGTTGGCGACCGCTTCACCACGGGTGTACGTCCCCTGATAGGTGAAGAAGAAGAAGGCCCTGTTCTTCTTCAGCGGGCCGCCGATAGCGCCGCCGAACTTGTTGATCTTATAAGGGTCTTGCCCGTTGCGATTCGCGAGCCCCGTGAACTGCGAGAAACCGGAGTTCGAGAGGAAGCGAAAACTTCCCGCGTTGACCTTTTGCAGGTTGGTCAGCGCGTCGAGCGCCTGGTTGTTGTGATACTCAAAGAGCGTCCCGTGAAAGTCGTTCGTGCCGGGCTTGGTGATGGTGTTGATCTGCGCGCCGGAGTTGCGACCGAACTCGGCCGAGAAGCTGTTGGTGATGACCTGAAACTCGCCGATGGCTTCCGTGTTCGTCAGCGTCAGGCTGGGGCCGGTCACCGAATTGTCGTTGTTGTCCTGGCCGTCGATCTGAAAATTGTTCGAGCGGCCGCGATTGCCGTTGGCAGAGATGCCCGTGCCGTTGGCGAAGTCCGTATCGCCCGGCGTGACGACGCCCGGCGTCAGGAGCGCCAGATTGTCGATTGAGCCGCCGTTGAAAGGCAGCTGCGTCAACTGGCGCGGCGTGTAGCTTTGCGCGAGCTGGCTCTGCGTGCTTTCGATGAGCGGCGTGGCGTCCGTCACGACGACCGTCCCGCCCACTTCACCGACGGTGAGCTGCACGTCGGCGCTGTTCTCTGTGGCGAGCCGCACGGCGATGTTGTTGACGGCCGCCGGAGAGAAGCCCTGCGCCGTGACTTCGACCCCGTACTGATCGCCGGGCACGAGGTTCGTGACGCGATAGAAGCCCTCCTCGTTGGTGGTCGTCTCACGCACAAGCCCGGTCGCCTGGTTGGTGACCTTGACAGTCGCTCCGGCGACCGCCGCTTTGTTCTGGTCCTGCACGACGCCCTGCAGGCTGCCGGTCGTGACCTGCGCCGCCGCAGAGAAGGCGGCCAGCATCAAGCCCGCGAGCAGGAGCGTCGTTCGCACGAACCAGTTATTGATGCGAAACTTACTCATTGAAAAAATCCTCCGTGTCATTTCCAAGTTTCAAACTCAGAAGAGAGAGTTTGCGCACGCTGGGGAGTAGTTGCTTCCGAAATCTTGGAAGCCGCCGTAGCGACCCGTGCGCGGCTGTCATGCAGGAGCGCAAGAGCCGTTCCGTGAGGCGCACGCCCGCGCAAGCTCTTCACAAATTTCAGGGTTGAGACGTTCGACGCGTGTGCGACGCGATGAGCAGGCTTGATGAATTTGGATATTTGAATCTTGAATCTTGAAGGCTTCGGATATTGAACTTTTTCGCCGGTGATGTTCTTTCCGAAGTATCGGAAACATTTAGCCACAGAGACACAGAGCCACAGAGAAAAGAAGATCAATAAATGATTTTTAAATCTCTGTGCCTCTGTGTCTCTGTGGCTAACTTTAAAAGCAACATCGCCCGCGCGACTTGCGTCGGGCGGGCGATGCAGAAGAGAAGAGTCTCGCCGGAAAAGTTGTTCAGGCTCGTTTGCGAAGCTCTTCCACATTTCGATTTGAGAGCACCGGATAAGTATAGACCTGCGCCGTCGGTGTGATGTGATAACGCTTGATCTTGGAGTTGAGCGTCGTCACCTTGACGTTGAGGAGACGCGCGGCGCGCATCTGGTGGCCGCCCGTCTTCTTCAGCGCGCGTTGAATGAGCTCGATCTCGAAGCGGCGCACTTCGTCATAAAAGTCTATGCCGTTGCCGGTCTCCATCGCCTGGTGGTCGCCGAGCGTCTGCACTTCACTCAAGAGCGCGAGCGCGAGGTCTTTCAAGACCTGTGCTCTGTGCGCGAGGTCGCTCGTCTCACCGGCGGCCTGCTGCTCCGGCGCGCCGTCCGGGGACAGCGCCTCTTTCTCATCCCAGCCAGTCATCTCTTCCATCGCTGTGCTCCTTTGTTATATGAGGGCGACTCTGCGGGCCGAGATATAACAGTACCAGCCACCGGCCCGCAGAGTTATCAAAAAACCAAGCTCACGCTTGAGTTTTGCCTATTAGCTTTTTTCTTCGGAGGAGAAATGAAGCAAGTCGGCGATTACATAATAGGCAGAGGCTGCTCAGGAAGGTATCTCTTTGTGACGAGCGGGCACAACTTTGGTGCGACTTGGCCTCGCTGTGTGATGAGCGGGGGCGCGGGCCGCAGCCGGGCTCCGAAACGGCTCTTTTTCGAGCGTTTTCGGCCGAAAAAGCATCAAACCGGGTGGGACTCGTAAAAGTTTTGTGAATCGACGGCGCTTCGTCAACGCGGTGTGCCGCCCCGTCACAGGATACGGCCTCGTCGTCACAAAAGTTGTCCGCGCGCGCGCGCGTGCGTGCATCATGCAGGCCATCGCGAAGCGCCGGGTGTGTGCTCCTTAGCCAAGAGGGGGTTGTGTGGCACGCACCCGGCGGCCTCCTGCTGTGGGTTCCCGGCGTCCAGTCTGAACCTCCTGCGCGCCGGGAACGCGCTCAAGAAAGATGTCCTGACCGGAGCAAGCTCCGCTTGTGCGGCGCGAGGTGAGTTTGGCATGATGAGTGAGATGGTGGAGGAGCGCGAACAGATGAATCCTAAGAAGCCGATGTGGCAACGCTGGTGGGTGCAGCTCCTGCTCATCTGGCTGGTCTGGACGCTCATCGGTTTCATCTTCACGAGCCTCATGTATCTCGCTTCGCTCCGCTCGTCCGAGCCGATGTCCTGGAAGGACGGAGCCTTTGTTCAGTTCTCCTACTGCTACCTCTGGGCGCTCGCCACGCCGCTCGTGATCTGGCTCTCGCGCCGTTTTCACATCGAGAAGCATAACTGGAAAAGGAACCTCCTGATCCACATCGGGTGCAGCCTCCTGCTCTGCTTCTGTATCTCGACGGTGGCGCAGACGCTGACCTATTTCTACTTCGGCCGCCCGATGGGCTACCCGTACAAATTTTTCAACGCGTTGCGGAACCTCTTCAACAACGCGAGCGAAGAGTTTGCGACCTACGGTCTGATCGTCCTCATCTTTCATGCCTTCGGCTACTACAACCGTTATCGGCAGGGCGAGCTCAAGGCCGCGCAGCTCCAATCGATGCTCGCGCAGGCGCAGCTCCAATCGCTCAAGATGCAGCTCCACCCGCACTTTCTCTTCAACACGCTGCACTCCATCTCTGCGCTGCTGCATACGGATGTCGAAGCGGCGCGGAGGATGATCGTCCGGCTCGGAGATTTCCTGCGCCTGACGCTCGAAAACTCCGGGACGCAGGAGGTCAGCCTCGGACAGGAGATGGAGTTCCTCAAAGGTTATCTGGAGATCGAGAGCGTGCGCTTTCAGGATCGGCTCACAGTGCGTCTGGAGGTCGAGCCGCAGGCCCTGGAAGTGAACGTCCCGAACCTCATCCTGCAACCCATCGTCGAGAACGCGATCCGTCACGGCATCGCCCCGCGCTCGACTCCCGGCCTCATCGAAATCCTCGCGCGCCGCGAAAATGGCTGCCTCCACATAGAGGTGCGAGACAACGGACCCGGCCTTCCTGTGAATCATAGCTCCATCAAGCTGTTCAAGGGAGGGCTGGGGCTGGCGAACACGCGCGCGCGTCTCGACCAACTGTACGGCGCGTCACATCGCTTCGAGCTGGAGAACAATCCGGCGGGCGGTTTGACGGTGACGCTGGAAGTTCCTTCAAAAGCCACGAACGGTCACAGCCGCCCTTCCTGATTTCTGATCTCTAAAATTTTGCCATAGAATAAATGCGCGCGGTGTTTACGCGGTAGATGCTCGCAGACTATTCCTTTCGCGCCCGATTCGGAGGAGGAGCGCATGGCGGATGCAGTTCGGCTTCGAGCGATAGTCGTGGATGATGAGATGCTTGCGCGTCAGATCATCCGCGAGATGCTGGCGAACGATGCGGAAGTAGAGATCGTCGCCGAATGCGTCAACGGTCGCGAAGCCGTCGAAGCGATTCAGGCACACAAACCGGACCTGCTCTTTCTGGACATCCAGATGCCGGAGGTCGCGGGCTTTGAAGTGCTCGAAGCCATGAAGGGCGAGCGGCTGCCCGGCGTCATCTTCGTCACGGCTTACGATCAATACGCCGTCCGCGCCTTCGAGTATCACGCACTCGATTACCTCCTGAAACCTTTCGACCGCGAGCGCTTCGAGATGGCCGTCTCGCGCGCCAAGGCGCAGCTCCGGCGCGACCGCAACGGCGAGCTGGACCGTCGCATCCTCGCGCTCCTGGAAGCTCTCAAGGCCGAGTCGAAATACGTCGACCGCCTGGTCATCAAGAACGGCGGGCGCGTCTTCTTTCTCGAATCCGGCGAGGTCAACTGGATCGAGGCCGAGGGAAACTACGTGCGGCTGCACACGGACAAGAAAGCGCACCTCCTGCGCGAGACCATCAGCAGCCTCGAAGAGCAGCTCGACCCGAAAAAATTCCTCCGCGTGCATCGCTCGACCATCGTCCGCATCGACAGCATACGCGAACTCCAGCCCTGGTTTCACGGCGAGTACCACATCATCCTCCACGACGGCACCAAACTCACACTCTCGCGCAACTACCGCGAGCAACTGCAAACCGTCCTCGGCAAAAATCTCTGAGATAAAGAGCAAAAAGTCTTCCTTTGCGTCTTTGCGCCTTTGCGTGAAAATTTAATCTCACGCAAAGGCGCAAAGACGCAAAGAAGAGGAGGAGTGTAAATAATCGTGCGAGTGTGGTAATGATTCTGGCGTGAAGAAACTCCGTTTGGTGATCGGCGCGAGCGTGCGCGAGCAGGCGCGTTGGGCTGGGCAGCATCTCTACACGCTGCTGATTCTGTCGCCGCTGGTCTTAGGCATCTCGTATGCGACGCTCTCGCGGCTGGCGGAAGAGTCGCCCGCGTGGCAGCCCTCGCTGCGCCTGTCGCTGCTCCTCGCGGCCGGGTTCGTGTGCAGCCTCGTCGGCCTCAGCCTGTCGCGTGCGAGCACCGAGCTCTATCACCTGCGCACACCGGAATCCATTCTCGATGCCTTGCCCGTCGGGCTCGCGACGCAGCTCCATGCGGCCCTCTTGAAACGCATCATGCGGACGGCTCTCTTTGGCTTGTTGCTCCTCGTCGTGCGCGCGCTGACGGGCGCGGGTGGATTCTTTGACGCGCGCGCCCTGCCGCCGCTCGCCTGTCTGGTGCTCATCGTCGCGCTCTCGCAGCTCAACGCCGCGCTGAACTGGATTCACTGGGGACATACCAGGCAGGGAGCTGCTGCGGCCGGAGCAGTCCTGACGAGCATGGTGTCCGCGATGAGCGCGGGCGCGCTGCTCCTGCTCATCGTGAGGCCGGGAGTGATGCCTCAAGGTCTCACGCGCTGGCTCATCATCATCGGCGCGGCGTGGGCGTGCGCGCTCTATCTTTTGACACGCACACTGCACGCGCGTTGGCGCGCGGCGGACATCGAGTATGCCAAGCGTTTGCAGGCGGGCGGCAGGCTGAGCGCGTTCGGGGCGCAGGTGTTGACGCGCAGGTTTGAGCGCGCCGTCGCGGTGCAGCTCGCGCGCGACCTGCAGCTCACGCTGCGCGCCTTCTCTTCGGCCGTCTACGTCGCGCTCTTTATCTTCGCGCTTCTGCTCGCGGCGCTGCTGACGGTGCTGGTGACGGGCTGGCTGCCCGCGGTCACACGCGAGCCCGGATGGTTCGAGGCGACCTGGCTGCCCGCCGTGATGGCCGCGAAGATCGCGTGCGTGTTGATGAGCGCGGCATGCTCGATCCTGGTGGCGGTGCTGGTGGCGTATCAGTTGCCGCACTTCTGGCTGGAGCGTGCGACGGGCGCGACCGGGCGGCAGATGTGGCAGACGAAGCTCTGGTACACGCGTGTGATGAGCCTGCTCGCGCCGCTCCTCGCGTGGTTTGTGACCGTCGCCACGGGAGCGGTGCCCTTTTTCTACATGCTGCCGCTGCTGGCGGAGTGCGTCTGGTTGTGGTGGCTGGTCAGCACGCTCATCGGCGCGCTCTCGTTCGAGACGCCGGACAGGCCGGAGCTGGCGATGGTTCTGATGCTCAGCTCCGGCGCTGTGTTCGGTCTCTTCGTGACGATCTTCTGGCCCATCGGCTTTGTGCCGTTTGCGACGAACGTGATTCGGGGACTCACAGAGCGCGGCGAGCAGCGCGCGAGATTCTGTCTGCTGACGGAGGGCGATTGAGCGAGGTGCTGGTCAAAGTCGAGGCTGTGAAGCGAAGTTACGGCGCGCTGGTCGCCGTCAACGAGGTCAGCCTGTCCGTGTCCGCTGGCGAAGTGTATGCGCTCGTCGGCGCGAACGGCGCGGGCAAGTCCACTTTGATACGCATCATCACGGGCATCACAGCGCCGGATGCAGGGCAGGTCCTGATCTGCGGCGAAGAGCTCGCGCGCCGCGCGCCGCTCCTCAAGAAGCGTCTCGGATACCTGCCCGAAGAGCTCTATCTTTATAATCGCCTGACGGGCAGAGAATATCTGCAACTGGTCGCCGGATTGAAAGAGGCTGCGCCGGACGGCATCGCGGCCGAGCTGGAATTTTTCGAGCTCGCGGCGGTCGCGGACAAATGGGTCGGCAGCTATTCGCTCGGGATGCGCAAGAAGCTGGGGCTCGCGGCGGCGCTGACCGGCGCGCCGGACGTGCTCGTGCTGGACGAGCCGCTGAACGGTCTCGATGTCGAGATGATGCGCAAGCTCCGGCTGCGGATCGAAGAGGAGCGCGAGAAGGGACGCGCGGTGCTCGTCTCGTCGCACGTCATGAGCTTTGTCGAGCGCATCTCGAACCGCGTCGGCATCATGCGCGGCGGCCTCCTCGTCGCCGAAGGCTCGCCGCCAGAGCTGCGCGAGCAGGCCGCACTCATCGACGCTCCTTTTGAGGATGTATTTTTTCAACTAGCGAAATAACAGGTTTGCCACAGAGACACA
>JAFBAJ010000808.1 GCA_019247865.1 Acidobacteriota bacterium | reverse complement strand
CCACAGAGACACAGAGATAAGAGTAAAAGAGGAGCGAGACCTGCACATTATTTCTATTTTTCCTCTGTGCCTCTGTGTCTCTGTGGCAAAACTGATTTACTGAAATGATTACTAGAGAATTACAGGCCACGTTGGGCGTCGCTTTGAGCGAGGCTGTGAAGCGGCGGCACGAATACATCACGCTGGAGCATCTGCTGTATGCGCTCCTCGATGACCCGGCGGCGAGCAGCATCATCGTCCACTGCGGCGGCGAGATCGAGCGGCTGCGCGCCGAGCTCGAAAAATATTTCACGGACTACTTGCAGCCGCTTCCAGAAACGACGGACGAGCTGCCGGAGCACACCGCGGCCTTTCAGCGCGTCCTGCAATACGCAGTCCTCCAGGCGCAGGGCGCGGAGCAGCCGGAGATAGACGGCGGCAACATCCTCGCCGCGCTCTACCAGGTCGAGCAATCGCAGGCCGTCTATCTTTTGAAGCGCCAGGGCATCACGCGCCTCGACGTGCTCAACTACATCTCGCACGGCATCTCGAAATTAGACGGCGAGGGCGAGCCCGCCGGCTCCGAAGACCTTGAGACGGAAGAGGAGCGCGGGCAGGCACAGCGCGACCCGCTCGCGTCCTTCACGGTCGATCTGGTCGAGCGTGCAAGCGAAGGCCACATCGATCCGCTCATCGGACGCATGCCGGAATTGCAGCGCACGATTCAGATTCTCTGCCGCCGCCGCAAGAACAATCCGATCTACGTCGGCGAATCCGGCGTCGGCAAGACGGCCATCGCCGAAGGCTTAGCTCTCAAGATTCATACGGGCGAAGTGCCGGAAGTCCTGCGCGACGCGAAGGTCTACGCGCTCGACATGGGCGCGGTTTTGGCTGGAACTAAATATCGCGGCCAGTTCGAGCAGCGTTTCAAGGGCGTCATCAACGCGCTCAAAAAGATTCCCGGCGCGATTCTCTTCATCGACGAGATACACACCATCGTCGGCGCGGGCGCGGTCAGCGGCGGCTCGATGGACGCATCGAATATCCTGAAGCCCGCGCTGGCTTCGGGCGAGCTGCGGTGCATCGGCTCGACCACTTACTCGGAATACAAGGCCGCGTTCGAGCGTGACCGCGCGCTCGCGCGCCGCTTTCAGAAGATAGAGATCGGCGAGCCGACCGTCGAAGAGACCATCGAGATTCTGCACGGCCTCAAGAGCTATTACGAAGAGCATCATCAGGTGAAGTACAGCGACGAGGCTCTGCGCGCGGCGGCTGAGTTGGCCGCGAAGCACATCCACGACCGCTTCCTGCCGGACAAAGCGATTGACGTGATCGACGAATCGGGCGCGGCGCTCAAGCTCCTGCCCGAAAGCGAGCGGCCGGAAGTCATCACGCCGCATGATGTCGAAGTCGTGGTCGCGCGAATGGCGAAGGTTCCGCCCAAGACCGTTTCGAGCCAGGAGAAGCCGCGCCTGCGCGACCTCGACGCGGCCCTCCGCGCGGTCATCTTCGGACAGGATCACGCCATCGCACAGATCGTCAAAGCGATCAAGCTCTCGCGCTCTGGGCTCGGCCATCCGGACAAGCCTGTCGGCTCGTTCCTCTTCTCCGGCCCGACCGGAGTCGGCAAGACGGAGCTGGCGAAGCAGCTCGCCGTCGCGCTCGGCGTCGAGTTCCTGCGCTTCGACATGAGCGAGTACGCGGAGCCGCACACGGTCTCGCGGCTCATCGGCGCGCCGCCCGGCTACGTCGGCTTCGATCAGGGCGGCCTCCTGACCGACGCCGTCAACAAGACGCCCTACGCCGTCCTCGTCCTCGACGAGATCGAGAAGGCGCATCCGAACCTCTTCAACATCCTGTTGCAGGTCATGGATCACGCGACCCTGACGGACAACAACGGCAAGAAGGCAGACTTTCACAACATCATCCTGATTATGACGACCAACGCGGGCGCGCGAGAATTAAGCGAGGGCGGCATCGGCTTTCAGGGCAACACGACCGGCAAGGGCATCGGGCGCGGAGCCATCGAGCGCGCGTTCAGCCCCGAATTTCGCAATCGCCTGGACGCCTGGATCGCCTTCGAGTCGCTGAGCTTTGAAGTCATCGAGCTGGTCGTGGACAAGCTCATCAAAGAGCTCAACGGGCAGCTCGCGGAGAAGAGCATCACCGTCAGCCTCACCGAATCGGCGCGCGCCTGGCTCGCACGCAACGGTTTCGACCGGCTCTACGGCGCGCGACCGATGGCGCGCCTCATCCAGCAGAAGATCAAAGAGCCGCTCGCCGAAGAGCTCCTCTTCGGCTCGTTACAGGAAGGCGCACAAGTGACGGTCGAAGAGCAGGACGGCGAGCTGAAGCTGCAATTCAAATAGATCATGTCTCTCATACGCTTCCCCGATCCCGAATACGCTGCGGTCGAGGGCATCGTGGTGATCGGTGGAGAGCTGTCGGCCGCCAACCTGCTGGCGGCGTACCGGCGCGGCATCTTTCCCTGGCCCATCGAGGGCTGGCCGCTGCCCTGGTTCTGTCCCGAAGTGCGTGCGATTCTCGACTTCAAAGAGCTGCACGTCGCGCGCCGCCTGCAAAGATTAAAAAAGCGTGCGCCGTTTCAGTTGACGATTGATAAAGATTTCGGCGCGGTCATACGCGCGTGCGCTGAGTCCGTGCGCGCGCACGAGGACGGCACGTGGATCACGCCGGAGATGATTCGCGCTTACACGGAGCTGCACGCGGCCGGACACGCGCACAGCGTCGAAGCGTGGGAGGACGAGAGGCTCGTCGGCGGCCTCTACGGCGTGGATGCGGGCGGGGCCTTCGCGGGCGAGAGCATGTTCTTCCTCAAACCCAACGCCTCCAAGCTCGCCCTGCTTCATCTGATTGAGCATCTACAAACACGCGGCCTCGACTGGCTCGACATCCAGGTCATGACGCCGCACATGCAGGTCTTCGGCGCAAAGGAGATCAGCCGCCGCGATTTTCTCAAACGATTGGACAAGTCTCTCAAGAGTGGGTTAAAGCTATTTGATTAGCCACAGCGGACACAGAGAGCACAGAGGGTTCTTAAAATGTATGCCTGCTCTGTGCTCTCTGTGTCCTCTGCGGCTAAATTTTTCTAAGTTTAAGGACAAGAATCGTGACTCTCTTAAACGAAACGGAAGTACGCGTCGCGGGCGCGCTGGTCGAGAAGCAGTTGACGACGCCGGAATATTATCCGCTCACGCTGAACGCGCTGATGCACGCGTGCAATCAAATCTCGAACCGCGATCCGGTCGTGGCCTATGACGAAAAGACCGTCGCGCAGGCGCTGGAAAGTTTGCGCGAGAAGAATCTGGCCTACGTCTTTTACGGCAGCGACAGCCGCGTGCCCAAGTACAAGCACGTGATGACGGAGATCTTTCATCTCTCGCCGCCGGAGCTGGCACTGATGTGCGTCCTGATGCTGCGCGGCGCGCAGACCATCGGCGAGCTGCGCGGGCGCACCGGACGGATGTACGAGTTCGCAGACCTGGCCGAAGTCGAGGCCACGCTGGACGCCCTGGTGACGCGCGAGGACGAGCCGCTGGTCGCCAAGCTTCCGCGCCAGCCCGGACAGAAAGATTCGCGCTACACGCATCTGCTTTCTGGAGAAGTGGCGGTCGAAGAGCAGCCTGCGCGCCCGCCGCGCACAGAACGCGTTGTGGCGGAAGTCCGCGCCGAGAACGACAGAATCGCGCGCCTCGAAGAAGAAGTGAGAGAGCTGCGGCGAGAGTTTGAAGAGTTTAAGAAGCAGTTCGAGTGACATTTGTCTTGAGAAATTTTGAGAAAGACTGAACGCTGTTTGATGATTTGCCCGCGCCGTCTCCTACATAATTGCTGTCGGAGGCGTGATTGAGATGTTCAGATTAAAGTTGTGCGGGCCGTTACGTGCGGCGTTGCTGTTGGTCGCTATCGTCGGGCAGGCGGCGGCACAGGGCTCTGCGATGCCGGACGCGGATGCTCTGTTTGCGGCGCAGAAGTGGGCGGAGGCGGCCAGAGCTTATGAGGCTTTGATCAGAACAGACCCGGCCAACGGGCGGCTCTGGTATCGCCTCGGCTCGTCGCTGCTCTCGCTCGGCGAGTACGCGAAAGCCGTCCCGGCGTTTCACAAGGCGGTCGAGATAGGGCAGCGCCCGGAGCCTATGTACGGGCTCGCCGCGTCCTATGCCCGGCTCAACGACAAAGAGCAGGCGTTCGTCTGGCTCAACAAGGCGCTGGCCGCGCATCTCTCTCAACCGGAGATGATCGAACGGGACGCCAACTTTGTTTCCCTGCGAGACGACCCGAGATTCAAAGAAGTCCTGGCGGCGGTCGCACGGCTGACCAATCCTTGCGCAAGTCAGATGGAATATCAGCAGTTCGATTTCTGGGTCGGCGAATGGGTGGTCACTTCCGAGGGACAAACGGTTGCCACGAGCAGTATCCAACGCATCGTGAAGAGCTGCATCATCTTCGAGAACTACCAGCAGGCAGACGGCTATCTCGGCAAGAGCTTCAATTTCTACGACGCGCACCTGCACAGGTGGCGGCAGACGTGGGTGGATGTCAGAGGCTTTGTCAGCGAGTTCAGCGGAGAATTTAAGGACGGCGCGATGCGTTTTGAAGGCGAGTCGCATCTGGCCGACGGCTCGAAAGTCCTGCGTCACATGACGCTCTTCAAACTGAGCCCGGATCGCGTGCGGCAACTCTCCGAAGTCTCGACCGACGACGGCAAGACGTGGCGCGTCAATTACGATTTCATCTACACGCGCAAGAGCTGATTTCAAAAACATTTTCACGCAAAGGCGCAAAGACGCAAAGGAAAGCATTCGTGCTCTTCTTTGCGTCTTTGCGCCTTTGCGTGAGATTCTTTTTTCTTAGGCTGAGAAGCCGACGCGTTGTAACAGTCCGGCGAATGACGGCTCCGGTCGGAGCCGTTCAAGGAACGGGTCGACGTTCAGAAAGACCATCCACGCGGCGCGCTCCTGAAACGCCTCTTCGAGTTTCAGGAGCGCGCTTTCTGCATCGCCTAATCCGGTGTGAATGATTGCTTCCAGATAGGGCGAAACGTATCGCTGCTCTGACAACCGGCGCAGCTCTTCCAGCACGCCTCGCGCTTTCTCAGGCTGCCCCGCGACGGCGTAAGTAAATGCCTGTAGCGACGCGGCCTGCTGCTCATATAACGGCCGCACCTGTTGATACTCGGCGATGGCTTCGTCGTACTGCCCGAGGTGCGTGAGGGCGCTCGCCAGACAATAGCGCGCCTGTGCGAAGTCCGGATTCATCTCTAAGGTTTCACGATATTGCTCGACCGCCATTTCGTACCGGCGTCCATAATAAAAGGGCAGCCCGAGCACTGTGTTGAGCGTGAGCGAGCCTGGATCTAATCT
Organism: Acidobacteriota bacterium; assembly: GCA_019247865.1. Lineage (GTDB taxonomy): Bacteria > Acidobacteriota > Blastocatellia > Pyrinomonadales > Pyrinomonadaceae > JACMLC01. The sequence goes on along the minus strand of JAFBAJ010000808.1, from coordinate 2,823 downwards.
TTGCGCCTGTGTGATGCTTGCTCCGGCTTCGTCCAGCCGCCCCATCGCCATCAGGAACCATGCATACCAGTGATGCGCAGAGGCGTAGTGCGGATCGATTGCGATGGACTTGAGATAATGACGCTCCGCAGCCCGCCAGTCCCATTCATAAAAGAAGGCGACCTCGCCCAGCGAAGCGTGTGCCTGTGCGTTCGATGGATCGAGCTTCAGGGCTCGTTCGGCGGCGGCCTTCGCTTTGGGGAAAGCTGCTTGCGGGCTGAGATAAAGATATTCGCCCAGCAGTGCATACGAATCCGCGAGGCCGACATAAGCGAGGGCATCGTCGGCGTCCAGCTCTGTCACGCGCTCCGCGTACTCGATGCCTTTGAAGAGCCCCTGCTCCGTCCGGCTGTCCCAGAAATATCGTCCCTTGATGTAGAGCTGATAGGCTTCGAGGTTCGTGGTATGACTTTGAGCCAGATGCCTGCGCTCCTCTACGCTCAGCTCCAATTCGAGGGCCTGTGCGATATGCACCGCGATCAAATCCTGCACCGCGAAAATGTCTGTGAACTTATCGTCGAATTTGTCAGCCCAGAGCGTCGCGCCGCTGTTGAGCTGGACCAGCCGCGCGTTGACGCGCAGACGATCTCCGGCGCGTTGCAGCGAGCCTTCGAGGACGGCTGCGACCTGCAATTCCGCGCCGATGGCGAGCAAGTCCTGTCCCATTTCTGCGTACTTCAGAACCGCTGTGACCGGGCGGACGATCAGTTGCTTGAGCTTGCTCAGCTTGGTGATAAGCGTGTCGGCGATACCGATGCCTTCAAAGGGCTCGCTCGAAGGCGAGCCGAGCACCGTGAACGGCAGCACCGCGATGGCCGTCGCGCCGCGCCGCGCGGGATCGGCCTGCGCGACATAATTCTCCGCGCCCGCACTTCCATGTCCTTCGTGACTCTTTCTGACCTGCGCCACAAAGCGGTAGCCGTGCAGCGGGATCGTGACCAGATAATGATGGTCGTGCGGAGTTTCGCCGAGCAGCTTTCGTAAGATGAAGATGTTTTGAGTGAGGTTTGATTCTTCGACGATCCTCTCGCCCCAGACCAACTGCATCAGCTCATCCTTGCTCAACAGTCGCCCGCTGTTCTGCACAAAAACGAGCAGCGTGTCGAAGACTCGCGGCGCTAATGCGACCGGCCGGTCGTCGCGCAGGAGCAGCCGCTCGAAGGGCAATAAACGGAAGGGCCCGAATTCATAGCTGGTATATGGTTTTTCTTCCATCATTTCGGAGAAGATTTGAACTCAACCTGAGCCGTCATTGTAGCAAAGGTGGCCTCTGATATTTATTGATAATTATTTGAGCTGACCTTGAGGATTTTCGGCGCGAATTTTCGCATAACCTGCGTTGGAAAGGAGCGGAGCGATGATGAGAAAGGCGATGGTTGTGTGCGCGCTGGCGGCCTGCGCGCTGAGCTTGAGCATGAACGGCGCGGCCCACATGCAGACCGGGGCCGGGAAGATGCAGGAGGCGGATGCTTTGTTTCAGGCGCAGAAGTGGGAGGAGGCTGCCAGCGCTTACGAGGCGATCACGAAAGCGGAGCCGACGAGAGGGCTGGCCTGGTATCGCCTGGGCTTTGCACTCAATTCGCTCGGCCGTTACAAGCAGGGCGCAGCAGCTCTGGAGAAGGCCGTCGCCATCGGCCAGCGCCCGGAATCAATGTACGCTCTGGCCCATTCCTATGCTCTGATGAACGATAAAGACCACGCCTTCGAGTGGCTGAACAAAGCCCTGGCGGCCAACCTCCCGCAGCCAGAACAGATCAGGCTCGATCGGAATCTTGAGAACCTGCGCGCCGATCCCAGATTCACAAGCCTGCTGGAGCTGGCCGAGAAGAAGGCTCGCGTCTGCATGAACATTCCCGAATACAGGCAGTTCGATTTCTGGGTGGGAGACTGGAACGTCGTCGGTCCGGCCGGGCGACAGCTCGGCGCTAATCAGGTGTTGATGCTCGAAGACGGCTGCATCATCGAGGAGAACTGGACGAGCGCGCAGGGTGGGACGGGCAAGAGCTTTAACTTCTACAATCCGGCGACGAAGAAGTGGCACCAGTCATACATGGATAATACCGGCAGCAACTGGATGATGGACGGCGAGTACAAAGACGGCGTCCTGCGTTACGAAGGGATGATCTACGCGCCGGGCTCGACCGTGATGGTGCGGATGAACTTCTTCAACCTCGGGCCGGACAAAGTGCGGCAGACGGCCGAGACTTCAACCGACAACGGGAAGACGTGGACTGCTGTGTGGGACGGGTTGTACGTCAGGAAGAAATAGACCGGTTGAGGAAAATCATGTTGCAAAGATTCGGTCTTCTCGCGCTCGCCTGCGCGCTCCTGGGCAGCGCCTTTGGCTCTCTCTCCTTCGCGCGGAACGGGCCGGCGGCCTCGGATAAGTTGACGGCAGAAGACCGCGCCGCGATCCGCGCGCTGGATGCGACCTTCGTGGAGGGCTGGCTCAAAGATGACGCGAAGGCCGTGTTGAGCGTCTTTGCAGATGACGCCGTCCTGCTGCCGCCCGGAAATCAACCGTTGAACGGCATCCCTGCCATACGCGCTTACTGGTGGCCGCAGGACGGCTCGCGCACGCTCATCAACGCCTTCGACCGCCGCATAGATGAGATCGAAGGCACTCGTCAGTTAGCGTTTATGCGCGGCACGGCCTCGCTCTCCTGGACTTATGAGAAGGACGGTCGGGTGACGAAACAGACGAGCCGTTCAATCGATCTGATGCTCTTAACTCGTGATGCCGCCGGACGCTGGCGTGTGATTCGACAGATGTGGAACACGCTC
>JAFBAJ010000807.1 GCA_019247865.1 Acidobacteriota bacterium | reverse complement strand
CCTGACGCATCCCTCTATCACCTCCCGCGCCTCCTCATACCGCTCCTCCGCCAACAACACCCGCGCCCGCGTCTCATTCACCTGCGCCAGATTGCCCGGATCATTCAGCTTCGAGAAAATCTTAGCGGCGCGATCTAAATTTTCATGAGCTTCTGGGAACCGTCCTACACGATAAAGTAGCATTGCAAGATTGTTTAGATTGATCGCACAATAACGATCATTCTGTGCTTGCTCATAATGGTAAATAGCCGCAGTGTGCTCGATGATGGCTCGATCAAGATAATCGGTGCGTCCCTCCGCCATCCCAAGTCTTTTCAATACAAGCCCCATCTGTCCATGCCATCGGCCTTTTATTTGGCTAGGAAGCTTTTTAAAGAAGGCTTCTGCTTGTTGAAGTACATCCAAAGCATCATGATATCGGCACGCCCAAGTTTCGACCAATGCGCGCCTGACGAGAATCCTTGCCTTAAGTTCATCATCCTTATCGCCAATTTTTTTAGCTGCTTCATCTAATACAACGCGAGCCTCAGCGAATGCCCCTAATCGCCAATAACAGATTGACAATTCACTCTGTGCCTCGGCGGCCTTTATCGGAAGCTCTAGAATCTCGAATGTTCTCTGGGCTTCACTGATTAGGTCTTTTGATTTCTCTTGTGCATCATTCATACTGCGGGCACTGCCTATACCGCTGGATAAAGAACCGCACCGCAACAAAAGTTCGGCCTCAGTAGCCTTTTTAAGCCCCTCTACATCTGGACGTTGACCAACACCACGCCAGAATTCTCCAAGTGCATCACATGCCGCTTCATACTGGCCGCGATGGATAAATTCTGCTGCTGTTTGGCAACGAAGCAAGATGCGCTCGTTTGAAGAAAGGTCCGGATTCCCTAACTCTTGCTGCAGTGTTTCTGTTAAATTCATGTGAGGATTGCCTTTCTTATAGTTTGCGTAATTCTACGCAAACATGATGAAGCCGCCGCACCCCGAAATAAGGAGCGACGGCAAAGTTGGTTAAATCTCATAAACTTAAGAGGAAAACCGATGCGAAACACTATCAAAGCCGTTCTGCTTACTCTGGCTTTAGCGATTCCTGTATGGGCAGGAGATATGGGAAATCCTGCCCCACCGCCACCACAACAACAAGGAAGACAGGCCACTGAAAGCCCAGAGCCGGCGAAGACAGGCGATATAGGGCAACCCATCACAGCTACGGACATCGGATTGAGCGTGCTGCAGAGCCTGCTGGCGCTGTTTTAGTTAGTCGGACACTTTGAACACTACCTCGTCGCCATGAGGTTATGTTGGCGGCTGGGGTGTAGTGTGCCTGCGCATGATAGCAAAAAATCGTGCTTGTGCAATAAAATTTTTGGGGCATGCAGTTAAATTCTGACGGCTGTTTTCACATTCTCTCGTTCGTGCGTTATGATGCGTGACGCGCGGGAAGGCTCGGGTCTCGCGCTCTCTTTCAGGGGTCTATGATGCAACAGGGCGTTGAGCGAAATGGCCGGGTGGATGAACATCCGCTGGCCGAGCTGATCCGTGAGACTGTCGCCACAGGTCTCTCCGGCGCCTACAGGCTGGCGCATGAGAGCGTCAAGTGCGTCATCTATTTCGACGAAGGCGAGCTGTTGTTCGCGGTCTCGAACCTGCGCCTGCACCGCCTGGCGGAATGCGCGCAGCGCTGGAACTTCGTCAGCGCTCAGCAGCTCGCGGAGGTCGGACAGCAGAGTTCGGATGCGCAGCTCGGCGCGGCGCTGGTGAGTGCTGGCGTGCTGACGCCTGAAAAGCTGGCGGAGCTGCTTTCGCTGCAAGCGGCAGACGTGCTGCGGCCAGCGCTCCTGTGGGTTGACGGAACATGGAGTTTCGATCCGCGCGTGCGGCTGGCCGAAGCGACACGCGCCAGGATTCCGCTCGGCGAGCTGTTGATGGAGAGCGCGCGTCGCCTGCCGGCAGAGTTCGTCGCGGGCAGGTTCAGCAACACCAACGAGACGTTCTCGCTCGCGGCAGAGCCCGCGATAGAGGTCGAGCTGCAACCGATAGAGGGCTTCGTGCTCTCGCGTTTCGATGCCGGGGGAATGCGGCTGCACGAGCTGCTGGCGGTCAGCGGGCTGCCCGAAGCAGAATCACTGCGCGCCGTCTACGCGCTGTCCCTCGGCGGCCTGCTCCAGAGAGAGCTTTGGCCGCGCGTCTTTACGGACGACCTCGTCGCACGGTTCAAGGCTGCGCGTGCGGCTGCGAAGAAGGCGGAGCAGGAGGCCGAAGCGGCCGCGCCGCCGGTGCTGCCCGTGCCGGAAAAGATCGTCGTCCCGGCCGCTCCGCAACCACCTCCGCCGCCGCCAGAGGTTGACGAGCGACAGGAGCTGGAGCAGTTCTTCGCGCGCCTGGAGATGGCCGAAGATCATTACGAAGTCCTGGGCGTGATGCGCTCCAGCGACGCCGCTTCGATCAAGCGCATTTATCACGCGCTCGCGCGCCGCTTTCATCCGGACCGTTTTCACCAGGAGGCCGGGACGGAGCTGCACGCGCGGCTGCAAGCGTCCTTCGCGCGCGTCGCGCAGGCCTACGAGACGCTGCGCGACACCAGGACGCGCGCGGCTTATGACCTGCGGATGGACGCGCAGAGAAAGATGCGGCGACCGGGCTCTTTCGCCGGAGCCGGCGGCGGCGCGAAGCAGTCCACGTACCACACGCGCGGGTCGCAGGCCGGAAGCGGGCAGGCGGAAGAGACTTTTCAAAGAGGACTGGACGCGCTCCAGAGCGGAGACCGCGCGCTCGCCATGTCGCTCTTCGGCGAGGCGTCGCGGCTCGCGCCCGGACAGGCGAACTATCGCGCTTACTACGGCCGCGCGCTCTCCGGCCACAAACAGACGCGGCGTCAGGCCGAGGTTGAATTGAAGGCTGCGATCCAGCTCGACGGCAACAACGCCTCTTACCGCGTGATGCTCGCGGAGCTGTACCGAGAGCTGGACATGAAGCGGCGCGCGCAGGCCGAAGCGCAACGCGCGCTCTCGCTCGACCCGCAGAACGCGGACGCAAAGAGGCTCCTCGAAGAATTGAAAGGATGAGGAAGAGGTCAGGAGCCAGAAGTCAGAAGCCAGAAGGAGAAGCTTTCAGCCGCTTTTCTACTGACTCCTGACTACTGGCTCCTGGCTCCCGCTCTTATGAACAATGATCTCGTGACCAGCGAAGCGTTCATGCAGTTGGCCGTGTCGGCGGACGAGTTTGAGGGCTATGCACATCCGCACGCGGCGCGCATTGCGAAGCTGGCGGACGAAACGGCCAAGCTCTTTAATCTGGCGCGACGCGACCGGCTCTCGCTGCGCGTGGCCGCGCTGGCGCACGACCTCGGCGAGGCTGCGATGCGGCGCGATTACATCAAGCGCGCGGGTGCGCTCAATGATGAAGAGCGCTTGGACCTCGCGCGCCATCCGGTGATCGGCGAACAGGAGGCCGCGCGTTACGGCGCGGATCGCGGCGCGCAGCTCCTCGTGCGCTGGCATCAGGAATGGTGGAACGGCGCGGGCTATCCGGACGCCTTGCGCCGCGAGCAGATCCCGCTCGGCGCACGCATCCTGCGCGTCGCGGACGCTTACGCTTCTCTGACGGACGTGCGCCCCTATCGCCCTGCGCGCAACGTCGAAGAGGCGCGCAGGCATTTAACAGAGTTCGCGGGACTGGAGTTTGACCCGCGCGTAGTGCGCGCGTTTCTCTCTCTGAACGCGTTCGCGGAGCTGAACGATTACGCGGAGAAGCCCGTCGACAAGGTCTGGGAATCGGAAGAGATGATTCGCCAGCTCGCCGACGAGCTTCAATTTTAAGAAAGACGATCTTAGTGCTTTGTTCTTTGTTCTTTGCACGTCTACTCAAGATTGCGTTTTATCATTCAGGCTAAGCCAGACAGTAAAGTACAAAGCACTAAGAACAAAGCACAGCTTTTAAGATGATTATTTCCACCGACACGACCCCGCGCGGGTGGCTCGCTTTCGAGCTGGGCGTGCTGCGCCGTTTTAAGTTCAAGACCATCGCGCTGCCCTTCGCGGGCGAAGCGGAGCTGGGCGTCTATCTCAAACGCTGGGGCGTCCGCGTCGCGGCCAACGACTTAGCGCGCTGGGCACACACCAAAGCTCTCGCGCTCGTCGAAAATAATGGCGAGCAGTTGACCGCGGAGGATCTGGAGCTCGTCCTCGAAGACGCTTACGTGCCGCGTCACAAGCTGGCGAATCCTTCGCTCCGCCTGTGGTTCAACGAGACTGATGCGTGGTGGTTCGACAATGTGCGCGAGAACGCTGAGAAGATGGTCAACCCTTTGAAGCGCGCGCTGGCGCTGACCATCGGGATGGCGGTCGGCGACTACGCGCTCTCGTTCAATGAAGAGACGCGCGAACTGCGCCAGCCCTTCTCGCGCGTCTATCGACGCGTGTGGGAGTCGCAGCCGCCGCCCGTCAACAACTCGCAGCGCAACACCAGCTCGAACCGCGAGGCGCGCGAGTTTCTGGCGGAGCAGCATACGGAGATGATGTTCCTGCGCCTGCCGCGCGCGAAGAACCAGCGCGAGCGTGACCGCCTGGGGCTCTCTGCCTGGCGCGAAGACTGGGTGCATGGGAGCGACGGCTACTGGGATGATTTCGAGTCGGCGCGCGCAGGCCGGCTGGGGACGCACGTCGAGACCAAACAGCAATACCTGCGCTTCGTCGAGGACCTGCTGCAAACCGCCTCGCACCTGCCGCGCTGGACCATCGCGCACGTCGAAGACGGCTTCGTCAACACGACCGAGCTGGTCGAGACCATCAGCCGCGTGCGCAAGGTGGAGATGATCTACTCCAAAGACTTCTCCGAGCTGATGGGCGCGCGCGCCGTCATCATCAACGCTTAGCGCATCTCTTGCAGGTGATTATTTGTTGAGCAGACGCGCGAGCAGCCGCTCCAACTGCTCTGCGTCTTCCAGGTAGGTGATCCAATCGTCCCCGCTGACGTTAAGATTTGTCCCTTCCAGCTCATCGCCATACTTTTCGGCCATCACGACGAGCGGAATGTGTCCATCATTGTTCGCCTGCTCGCGGACTCGCCGCCCGACGCGCAAAGTCTCTTCCGGTGACTTATCAACGAGGTTAATGAGCAACAGGTCTGTTTGCAGATGCCCGCCCTTAACTCTTTCCAGCGCATCTTCTTCGTCGATGGCGATAATTACCCTGTAGCCATACCTGTGCAGATTTTCTTTGAGTAAAGGGCGCGTCTCGTCATCTTCCTCAATGAGAAAGATGATCGCCTGTGCTCCCTGTCCGGTGTTCATTCTTTTGATGGTCTCCTCTGTTCGCAACAGGTAAGTATCTCTCATTAAAAATAATTAGTCTGCCCGCTACCGTTCAACGCTCTGTTTGATGCGTGCACAGCGGTGTACATTTGGGACAGAGGGGAGTAGACTCGCTTCATACTGAGAGCAGCTCTTTTGACAAGCTCCATCCGACATTTGGTTAGCCTAATCACCTCTCCTTTTGCCGTGTGCCGTCTTCCGTTACACAACCGCAAAAAAGAAAAGGCCAGCTCATGTCCACGCTGATAGAGTCCCCCCCTATAACCGCGAA
>JAFBAJ010000488.1 GCA_019247865.1 Acidobacteriota bacterium | reverse complement strand
CTGCTTGCCCTGCGCGAAGCCGAGGCCGTTCAGGCCGCCCGAGCCGACCGCGATCAAAGACTGCACGACCTGAAAGCCCCTGTCCTGCGGGTCTGCCCACGGGTCTAAGAACGTGATCAAACGCTGCAAGCGCCACGGCACGAAGAGGAGCATCGCGACCACGCCGACCAGGGCCGGAGCAGCAGCCAGACCCAGATGCAGAAGCCGCGCGCCCGCCGTAAAGCACATCACGACGCAGATCACCGCGAGCATCAAAGCCGTCCCCAGGTCAGGCTCGGCCACGACCAGCAGCGCGAACGCGCCCGTCACAGCCATGCACGGCACGAAGGTCTTCCAGAACAGCCCCTCCTCGCCCGCACGCTTTTCCAGAAAGTAAGCGAGAAAGATCGCCAGCGCGAGCTTCGCAACCTCCGAAGGCTGCGCGGAGAAGATCGAGAACCTGATCCAGCGATGCGCGCCGTTGATGCGCGGAAAAGCGAAGACCGCGAGCAGCATCAGGACCGTCAGCCCGAGCAGCCCGTAGACGAGCCGCTTGTCGCGCAATCTTTGATAATCGAACTGCATCGCCAACAGCATCGCGCCGAAACCGATGGCCGTCCACATTCCCTGCTTGATGACGTAGAAATAGGGACTGTGATGCTCCCCCATCGCCATCACCGCGGACGCGCTGAAGACCATCACCACGCCGAACAGCGCGAGCCCCGCCGTCGCCGCGAACAACCATTTGTCAGCCTGTAACTTTCTAGCCATAAAACAGGGGCCAGAAGTCAGGAGTCAGAAGTCAGAAGAAAAGCTTTTTCGGCCTTTCCTTCCGGCTCCTGGCTTCCGGCTTCTGCATTCTTAATCTTGAGTACTTCTTGCTTAAAAACTTCTCCGCGCTGCTCGAAGCTTCTGAACATGTCGAAGCTGGCGCAGGCGGGAGCGAGCAGCACCGCGTCGCCCGCTTCTGCCGCCTCGAATGAGCGGCGGACGGCATCCGCCATGTCGCTCGCGCGCTCGATGGTTGCCTCGTGCTGTAATTCCCCTTCGATGGTGTCGGCATCTTCGCCGATCAAAATCAGCCTGCGAACTTTTTCCCGGATGAGCGGCGCGAGCGGGGCGTAGGGCGCACGCTTGCCGCGCCCGCCGAGGATCAGGATCACTTGCCCTTCATCATCCGCTAAGGCTTCCAGAGCCTTCAAAGTCGCATCCACGCTCGTCGCCTTCGAGTCGTTATAAAAGGTCACGCCGTTAATTTCCGCGACGCGCTCCATCCGGTGCTCGACCGGCTGGAAGCTCCTCACAGTCTCGCGCATCGACGCGGGCGACGCGCCGCAGGCCAGTCCGGCGGCCAGAGCTGCCAGCACGTTCTCGACGTTATGCAGGCCGCGCAACTGCATCTCATCGCGCGTCATGAGCACGCGCTCGCCCTCTCGCGTGCGCGACACCAGCTCGCGCCCTCTCAGGAACAGGCCCTCTTCCAGCTCGCGCCGCACGCTGAACAGCGTGACGTGCGCGCGCAGGCCGCTCGCCCAGCTTGAGACTATCTCGTCATCCGCATTCAGGATAGCGATGTCCTCCGGCGTCTGGTTGCGAAAGATACGATGCTTGGCCGCCGCGTAGTCCGTCACTGCGTCGTACCGGTCCATGTGGTTCGGCGTGACGTTGAGGACGAGCGCGACCGTCGGATGAAAGTCCGCGATGGTCTCAAGCTGAAAGCTTGAGAGTTCCGCGACAGTCCACCCGTCCTCGCGCGAGCTTTCGACCAGAGAGATGAGCGGCGTCCCGATGTTGCCGCCGACCTGCACGGGCAGGCCTGCGTCCTCTAACAGCTTTCCGATCAAACTCGTCGTCGTCGTCTTCCCGTTCGTCCCGGTGATGCCGACGAAGCGCCCGCGCATGAAGCGCGCGGCCAGCTCGACCTCGCCGATGACTTCTGCGCCCGCGCGATCTGCGTAACGCGCCGGAATGGTTTTGGTCGGCACGCCCGGACTCAACACGACCAGCTCGACCTGATCCAGGAGCCACATCGGCACGTCGCCCGGCAGCAACCCGACGCCTTCCTCTTTCAGCGCGCGCGCCTCTTCCGGCCACTCCTCCAGCGCCTTGCGATCATTGACCGCCACCACGGCCCCGCGCGCCGCCAGAAAACGCGCGCACGCGATACCGCTCCGCGCCGCGCCCATCACCAGAACCTTTTTGCCTTTGACTTCCACTAACGTAATTTCAAAGTCGACAAACTTAATAAAGCGAACAGAATTGCCAGGATCAGAAAACGGAAGACGACCTTCGACTCGCGCCAGCCCTGCAACTCAAAGTGATGATGGAGCGGCGACATCTTGAAGATGCGGCGTCCGGTCATCTTAAAAGAGGTGACCTGAATCATGACCGACATCGCCTCGATGACGAAGACTCCGCCAACCATCAGGAGCATGAATTCGAGCTTCGTCAAAACGGCGATGGTGCCGATAGCCCCGCCAATGGCGAGGCTCCCGACATCGCCCATAAAGACCTCTGCGGGCGGCGCGTTGTACCACAGAAAGCCGAGGCTCGCGCCCGCCATCGCGCCGCAGAAGACCGTCAACTCCGCCGCTTCGGGCCTATGCGTCAAATCCAGATACCGCGCCCAGCGCGCATCGCTGATGAGATACGTGAAGGCCGTCAGCGCAGCCATTGCGATAAAGGTCACGCTGATCGCGAGCCCGTCGAGGCCGTCCGTCAGATTCACAGCGTTCGACGAGCCGAGCAGCACGATGATGACGACGATCAGATACAGCCAGGGGCCGATGTAGCTGACTCCCATCGGGTCTGCGGTCGCCTTGAAAAATGGAATGTTCAAATTCCATGAATACTTCGTGGCGAGATAGCGCGTCGTGACGAAGAGCACAGC
>JAFBAJ010000463.1 GCA_019247865.1 Acidobacteriota bacterium | reverse complement strand
CGTGTCTTTATATTCTTTGCCACACTGAGGACATATCTTCATCGGCTGCCAGCGCCTCGCTTGTTCTGTTCCGGGAGAATGCCTTTGAGCGTATCATATAAAAACTAAAAAGGTAAAAGGTAAAAGACGCGACGCTCTCTGCCTTCGAGCTTTCACCTTCTGCTCAAGCCTTTTTACGCTTATGATAAACGACAATTGCGGTTCTATTTCCCTAAGCATGGAGCGAATTTGAGAGACAGGCTATTAATCATCGGCGGCGTGGCTGCGGGCCTGGCGGCGGCGATGCAGGCGCGCAGGCGTGCGCCGGAGCTGGACATCACGGTGCTCGAAAAGTCCGGCGACATCTCTTACGGCGCGTGCGGCCTGCCTTACGTCATCTCCGGGCTCATTCCCACGCTCGATCAACTGCGCGTGCATGGGCCGGAATATTTTCGCGAGCGATATGGGATCGACCTGCGCCTGCACAGCGAAGCGCTGGAGATTCTTCCGGCGAAATCCATCGTCCGCGTGCGCGCTGGAGGAGAGACGGGGGAGGTGCGCGAAGAGGGCTACACGCGGCTTGTGCTGGCGAGCGGGGCACAGGCCGTCTGCCCGCCGCTGCCCGGCCACACGCTCGCAGGCATCTTCGTCATGCGACATCTGTGCGACGGGCGGCGCATGCTCGATTATCTGGAGCGCGTCGGGCCGCGCACGGCGGTCGTGGTCGGCGCGGGCTACATCGGCCTGGAGATGGCGCAGGCTTTTTGTGAGCGCGGCCTGCGGACCACCATCATCGAAGCCTCGCATAATGTGATGAGCACGCTTGACGGCGTGCTGTGCGAGCGCGTGGCGGAAGAGTTACGAGCGAAGGGCGTCGAGATCATCTTTGGTGAGAAGGCCGCAGCCTTTGAAGGCGGCGCGGGACGCGTCGAGCGCGTCTTGACCGAAACGGGCCGCGCCGTCGCGGCCGACATCGTCAACATCGGCGTCGGCGTCCGGCCACAGTCGACGCTCGCCGCGAGCGCAGGTCTTGAGACGGGCGAGAGCGGCGCGATCACGACCGACGCTGAGCAACGCACGAGCGTGCAGAATATCTACGCGGCCGGAGATTGCTGCGAAGTCCTGCACCGCGTGAGCGGGCGGCGCGTCTGGTTTCCTTTGGGACAGCCGGCGGTCAGGCAGGGCTGGGTGGCGGGCGAGAACGCCAGCGGATTCGAAGCACGTTACGCCGGAATCGTCGGCACGAACGTCGTCAAAGTCTTCGAGCTGGAGCTGGCGCGGACTGGGCTCTCGCTGGCAGAAGCTCTCGCCAGCGGCTTTGAAGCCGACGCCATCGAAAGCGAGACTCCTTCGCGCGCCTCGTACTATCCGGGCGGGTCAAAGATTCTGACGCGCCTCGTCTATGATCGGAGCGGTCGGCTCCTCGGCGCGCAGATGGTCGGACGCGAGGGCGTCGCGCAAAGGATAGATGTCTACGCGGCAGCCCTGCACTCAAATCTTAAAGTAGACGAGATTGAAAGGCTCGACCTGGCCTATGCCCCGCCCTACGCGCCGACGATTGATCCGATTCAACGCGCGGCACACAGGGCAAAGCTCAAATAAAAATTTCACGCCAAGGCGCAAAGACGCAAAGAAAGACATGAATGCTTTTCTTTGCGTCTTTGCGCCTTTGCGTGAAACTGCTTTTTGACTTAGCCCACGCGGACGATCGCGAACATGATCACCAGCGTAAAGATGACGAGCGTTTCGATAAACGCCAGGCCGATGATCGCCAGGATCTGGATACGACCGCTCGCGCCGGGATTGCGCGCAGCGCCTTCGGCCGCAGCCGCCGCGACGCGCGACTGGCCGAGCGCGCCGAGTCCGGCGGCGATGGCGAAGCCGATACCGGCAGCCATCTTCGCCCACTTGGCGACGGTGTTCGCGTTGTCCGCAGCGACGGCTTCAGCCCCTTGCGCCAAAGCGGGCGCGGCCAGCATCAACATGCCGACGACTGCGAAGAAAGCCATTCTGAGTTTGCTCATGGTTATCTCCCTCTCAATCTTTTGAAGGATTTGGCCGGACGCCACGCGTGACGTTTCGGTTTTATGATTTCGCCTGCCTCCGGTATTCGTCGCCCCTCTTACAACGACGCGCCTGCGATGCAAGACCTAGCGCCTGTAATTCAAAACGCCCCGCGCGTGCGGCTCAACTCTTTCAGCTCATCCCTCAAAGAACATCTCTCTCAACTGTGCGCTTTAACGTGCACGAGCGCGTGTGCCCGTGCCGCTCAAGGCGCGGCCTCAAAAAATTTACGTCAGCACGGGCGCGACCAGCTCGTCGCCGTCCACCTCGTGCCCTGTGCCGTCACCGTGATCTTCATGCGGCGCGTGCGAGACTTCGCCGATGTAGATCATCGAGAGCAGCACGAAGATAAATGTCTGCATCACTGCGGCGAACACGCTCAAGACCATCAGGATGGCCGGGATGCCGATATAGGTCAGCGGCGGAGCCAGATTGGCGATGTTCGAGCCGACCTGCTCGTCGCCGAAGAGGTTGCCGAAGAGACGCAGTCCGAGCGAGAGCGGACGCACAGCGTTACTGATGAGCTCGATGATGAACATCGCCGGCCCCATCACGAAGAGAATCACGCCGCTGAAATAATGCACGCCCGCGAAGTGACCCAGATGGCCCAGGATGCCGTTCTCTTTGACCCCGATGTAGTTGTAATAGACGAACGACGAGATGCCGAGCGCGAACGTGACCGAGGTCGAAGTCGTCGGCGGCAGGAGGAACGGGATCAGCCCCATCAGGTTCGAGACGAGAATCAGAATCGCGAACGTCGCTACGACCGGAAAGTATTTCAGACCGTGCGGCCCGACCACGTCCTGCAGGAGCCCGCGAATCGCCAGCACGGAGACTTCCAGCGTCTGCTGCCCGCCGTGCGGCTCGTCGTCCGAGAGCCTGCCCCTCAAGACCCAGATGATGAGCAGTGTAATCAGACACGCGATGATGAACATCACCGTGTACCACGGAATCGCGTTGTCAGCCGTGTAGGGGCCAAAGACCGCTTCGGCGTTCGTCCCGAACTTGCCGAGCAGCCAGTCCCAGGCGGGCTTTGAAACCTTCAGCTCAAACTGTAGCGCATACTCGCCGAAGAAATGGTTGACCACGTCGACGACCGCCGGAGTATGTCCCTCATTGAAGAGCAAAAACATTGCCTAATGTCCCTCTCGATGAACGATGATAAAGAAAACCTGCATGAATGCTTCCAGGAGCGCGGCGACCACGAACGAGCACAAGCCCACGAGCGTGGCGACGAGCGAGACCAGGTCCAGCATGTAGGCCGCGATGATCGCCGCCGTGACGACGAAATATCGCAGCACGAACCGCGTGACGCCGAGTTGCGGAACGCCCCGCCCGGGACTCAGCGCGGCCATGATGGACGAGCGCAGCCAGTGATGATTCAACAGCGAGAGCAGGCCGCCGAGCAGCAGGCCCGTCGTCACGCGCCAGGGCCACCACAGCATGCTTGCCACGACGGCGACGCCGACCGCCACGCACATCCCGTAAAAGATGCGCCGCTCCATCGCCACGCCGTCATCACGGACAAACACGCGCTCACCTCATACAGCCAACCTGCAACGCTCGCTCTCGAACAGATGATTTTACACACGAACCAGGTGGCTGTCGAGCAGACTTTGAACCGATTTTCACGAAGCCCTGGAAATCAGCCGGACGAACTGAATAAAGCCCACAATCGTCCCCAGCACGATGCCTCCGACCAGCATCCACGGCGTCGTCTTGAAGAGCTTATCCAGCCCCCATCCGACGAGCAGAAAACTGACGATCGAGATCAGAATCGCAAAGACCGCGCCGTACACAATGGCGCTCTTGCGGTTCACTTCCTCATTATCTCGGTCAGGCATCTTCGAGTCCCAAGTCCCAGGTCTCAAGTCTCAAGTCTCAAAGCCGTTTTTGACTTGAGACCTGGGACTTGAGACCTGGGACTACCAGGTGTTGCGCGTCAGATAGTTCTTCGGCAGCTCGTAGAGGAGCGCGCGGCGCGAGTGGCGCATCGAGTCGTGTATGAAGCAGACGTGCGTGCACCAGCAGGCCCGCCCGGCGTCAATCGCAGTCAGTTCCTGTTTTCGCTCCTCGTCTGCCCAGAGCTGCGCGAAATCGAAATCGTAATCCCGCAGCGTCGCAAACTTTTCGCGCAGCTCGCACGCTCTGACATCGCCGTTATAATCGATGACAGCCGTCGTCTCGCCCGCAGTGCAGGGGAAAGGCCACTCGCTCGCGCCCTCGAAATTTGCGTGCTGCGTGCGGTAGTGCGTGGTGATGGCTCCGACGTAAGCCACGTTCTTGACGAAACGCCTGCTCGCGTCGTCGTCCGCGAACATGCGGTCGCCGTAACGCTTGGTCAGCGCAGAGACGCGCCGGTACATCTCCGGCAAGACCTCCGGCGGCACAGCCTTGATCTCGTCGCCGACCTTCGTCTCGCCGCGCACGATATTGAAGTACTGCCCGTCGAGCCGGAAATTCGCCCAGAGGAATTCCGAGAGCCGCTCGATCTCCGTGTAATTCTGCGCGCAGACGACCGTGTTGACGTTGAGGCGAAAGCGATCCGCGAAGCGCTCCTTCAGCGGATAGAGCGCAGAGATGCAGTCCAGCGTCTTCTCCCAGTTCCCTTTGACGCCGCGAATCAGGTCATGCGTCCGGCCGTAGCCGTCGAGCGCGATGTTCAGATAGAGATCGATGTCCGAATACGACGC
>JAFBAJ010000459.1 GCA_019247865.1 Acidobacteriota bacterium | reverse complement strand
CATGCGCGTAAGCCCTGTAACCCAGCGTGTCATTCAGCGTCCACATGTCCGACGCGATGTGCGTCGACGGCCCCTCGATCTCCTCGACCGGGCTCGGTTCTGTTTTGAAGATACTACGATGAAGGTCTTTCCACCCCTCAAGCTTCTGCGGATGGAGCTTCTGAATCTGACCGAGAAAGGCGTTCGACCATGCCTCGCGGTTGAAGCGCAAGCCCTCCAAATCTTTCTCGTGCCCCGCCGGACGATAGATGTAAGCTCCCATCAAGTGACGCGTATCAACCGGCAGCCCAAGAGCAATCTCGCGCGCAGCTTGAACCAAATTATTTGCCGACTCGGTTCGACGGCGCGGGCGATCAAGCGTTGATAGTTCAGTTTCGTCGAGCGGTCGCGCCGCAATCGCATCAAATATCGCACGCCCGATCCCGCGCGCCTTCAACAACTCGTCAATCGCAATCCCCGCGTCCTTCACATACCGCGCGAACCAACGCGAGAGCGGATCATCCGACGCGAGAAACGCGAGCAGCATCGAGCTGAAACTCAAATCAAACTTTTCCTCAAAAGCCTTATTGATCCGCGTCGCCTTCGCCAGCAGCCGCGCCAACTCAGGCGTCGCCGGAACCTCTTCGGGCGAAGTGCTGTTCGGCGGAAGCAGTCTGATGGTCAGTGCCTCTCCTGTGGGCTGAGGCGAAGGAGAACGCCAAGCTCTAATCTCCGCGATGACTTGGACTAATTGTTTGAAAGACTCTTCAAACCTGCTCTCATATCGAAAATCTATTCTCTGATGTGGCAAATATGAAGCGGGATATGTGTCCGAGTCCTTGTAAAGAAGGGCAATCATGGGAAGATTATTGGTTAGAGCGGCATTAAATTCTTGAGCGCAGTCCTCGGAAACAAGGTACGAAGGGCTCAAGACGTAGAGAAATATGTCCCAACGAATAACGTGCTTCACTATTTTAGCGACAGTATGTGAATACAGGTCTGACGAGTGGGGTGTCAGAAGGTGGCCCGCCTCGCCGAGTGGCTTAATAACCTTCAACGCGAACTCGGAGTCTTGACTACTGTGCGAGATAAAAATAGTTGGAAGTGTATTGACCGGAGCGGGTGCAGACATGACGTTCTCCTATCGTGTGAGAGAAATGGTCCTAACCGATTGCTGCTAAGCCGAACCGGACATCCGCGCGGACGCGTTCGATGAGTGCTGAGGTCTCGCGGGTCAGGCGGCGCGTGGTCAGATAATAGTCCGCTTCGCGGCGCGCTGTCTCCAGGATTTCGATGTCGCGGACGAGATTGCCGACGCGGAAAGTCGGGAGGCCGGACTGGCGCGTGCCGAGGACTTCGCCGGGGCCGCGTATCTCCAGATCCTTTTCGGCGATGCGAAAGCCGTCCGAGGTCTCTTCCATGATGCCTAAGCGTTCTTTGGCGACGCTCGTCTGCTTGTCCGAGGCGAGGAGGACGCAGTAGCTCTGCTCCGCGCCGCGCCCGACGCGCCCGCGCAGTTGGTGGAGCTGCGAGAGGCCGAAACGCTCTGCGTGCTCGATGACCATCAATGAAGCGTTCGGCACGTCCACGCCGACCTCGACGACGGTCGTTGCGACGAGGATTTGTACCTCGCCCGCGACGAAACGCTTCATCACTTCCTCTTTCTCGGCGGCCTTCATCTTGCCGTGGATGAGGCCGATCTTGAAGTGCGGAAAGATGCGGTCGCGCAACTGCTCGTACATGCGCGTCGCGTCCTTCAAGTCCATCTTCTCGGACTCTTCGACCAAAGGATAGACGACATAAACCTGTCTTCCGGCGCGCACCTCGCGCTCGACGCCGTTGTAGACGCCCTGCCGTTTGTCTTCGCCGACGACCACGGTTTTGATCGGCGTCCGGCCGGGCGGCAGCTCGTCGATGACTGAGACATCCAGATCGCCGTAAGCGGTCATTGCGAGCGAGCGCGGGATGGGCGTCGCGGTCATCACGAGCACGTCCGGATGAAAGCCGCGCGCGCGCAGCTCTGCGCGTTGGAGGACGCCGAAGCGGTGCTGCTCGTCGATCACGACGAGGCCGAGCTTGTTGAAGGCGACGGACTCCTGTATCAGGGCGTGCGTGCCGACGACGGCGTGGACTTCGCCCGCCGCCACGTCTTTGTGGAGGCGTCGCTTTTCGGTCGCACGCAGGGAGCCCATCAGCAGCTCGACGCGATAGGGCGTCTGCGCGAGCAGCCGTTTGATATTGCGCGAATGCTGCTCGGCGAGGATTTCGGTCGGAGCCATGAGCGCGGCCTGATAGCCGTTCTCCATCGCCGCCAGCATCGCCTGCAAAGCGACGATGGTCTTGCCGCTCCCGACATCACCCTGCAAGAGGCGATTCATCGGCGCGTCCGATTGCATGTCGTCGAAGATGCGCGCGATGACGCGCTCCTGCGCGCTCGTCAGTTGAAAGGGAAGGATGGCTGCGAGCTGTGCGCGGATACGTGCGGTGACTTCGATGACCGCGCCTTTGGGCTCCTTGATGCGCTCGCCGCGCCTGAGGCCGAGCGCGAGCGCGACCCAGAAGAACTCTTCAAAGATGAGCCGCAGGTGCGCCGGGCTGCGCGCCTGTTCGTAGAGCTGTATCGAATCGTCTTCGGAAGGGAAGTGTATGCGGCGCAGTGCGTCTGCGCGTTCGATCAGTTGATGACGTTTGCGCAACTCTTCCGGCAGCGTCTCCGTGATGGATGCATCATCGAGCTGGGCCAGCACCGCGTGGACGATCTCGCGCAGCCGTTTGGAGCGAAACTCGCCGAGCTTGCGATAGACGGGCACGCGCCGCCCGACGTGTATCGCCGCGAGGCCCGGATCACTCGCGTCCTCGTCCTCAAAAGCATCCACCTCATCCAGCGGCTCTGCGGCTTCGGACGCAGCCTCAACGCTGCCGTCAACGCCGTTCGCGCCTTCGCCCTCTTCCGCCAGCCGCAGCAGTCCGATCTCCGGGGGCGTCCAGGTTCCGGGCAGCATCTCCAGCTCGTCCGGCTTATTGAGGCGCAGGGCGAAGGTGTTGCGCCGCGTGTCCCACTCCCACTTGCCGTAGGCGATGAAGCGCGCGCCGCGCGTGAACTTCTGGCGATGATAGGCGATGATGCGTTGCGACTGGCGGCCGGAGACGAACCACCACACGACGACCGGCTTGCCCGTCCGCAAAGGGTCGCTGGCTGTGACCTCGAAGATGTAGAGCTTAGGCGCTTTCGGCCCGCGATTCTTGCCGACCTGAAAGCCGCCCGCGACGCGCACGTAGAGCTCCAGCGAAGCCTCCAGGCCGTCATAGAGATTGCTGATCCGCGCGAGGTTCGACCTGTCCTCGTAACGCATCGGCAGGTAATTCAACAAGTCCTCGACCGTCGCCTCGCTGGCATCGGTCTTGCCCGCCAGGCTCGCCAGCGCGAGCCCCAGCTTGCGCGCCGTCGCCTGCCCAAAGCGCGGCAGCCCGCACGTGTGCAGCGACATGATCTGTGTGTCGAGTGAGACGGGGGACGTTGCGGTTGCCATCGGCGCGAATGATAGCATAGGAGAAAAGCAGTTTCGCGCAAAGGAAAGGCTGAGAAACTATTTCTCCCGGAAATGACACGCAGCAAGGCTCGCCTGTAGGTTATAGGTAAGGTGGAAAGGAATTGTTCTTGATGAGACTCCACAAGCTCTGCGCCATCGCCCTCTGTTTGGGTTTCGTGCTGGCGGGATGGGCACAGGCCGCGCCGCCGCGCTTTGTCTTCGACACGCCGTTCGGCGCGGGCGGTTACGTGCGGACTTTTTTCGATGCGGATGACGTGATGCAGGACCTCGTGCGCCAGCCGGACGGCAAGCTCATCGCGGTCGGCACGACCACGCGCCTCATGCCGAACGGCTTTGAGTATCACACGTCGCTCGTGCGCTATAACATAGACGGACGGCTCGACCCGACGTTCGGGACGGACGGCAAGGTCACTATTCCGGCGGGCAGTTCGGGCGTGGCGGGCGCGCTCCAAACGGACGGCAGGCTGCTCACAGTCGGCCGGACTGTCACTTCGGGCCTTATCGGAGATCTGACGCTCGCTCGTCTGAACAGCAACGGGAGCCTCGACGGGAGCTTCGCGGGCGGCAGCGGCATCGCCAGCCCCAACTTCACACGGCCGTCTCACGGGACGAAGGTGGCGCTCCAAACGGACGGCAAGATCGTGGTCAGCGGCGGCATGCTGTATGAGCCGCAGGCGTCTCAGAATTTCAAGTTTCTGGTGGCGCGCTTCAACAGCAACGGAACCCTCGACACAGGCTTCGGCGCGAACGGGTTTATGACGACCTACGTCGGCGAAGACTCTTTCGCCACGAGCCTCTTCATCCGTCCCGACGGCAGGATCCTGCTCGCCGGATACGGCAATCTGGGCGGCACGTACCACTTCGCGCTGGCACAGTACACGAGCGCGGGCACTCTCGATCCTGCGTTCGGCACGAACGGCATCGCGATCACATACTTTCCACAGTCGAGCGGCAGTTTTATCTTCGGCGGCGAGCTGGAACGCGACGGCAAGCTGTTGGCCGTTGGATTGTCCACCTCGGATTTCGCGC
>JAFBAJ010000401.1 GCA_019247865.1 Acidobacteriota bacterium | reverse complement strand
CATCCTGCCTGACCTCCTGCATGAGCGCCTCGCTGAAACCGTTGAGGCCGAACTTGGAGGCGTTGTAGGCGGCCATCTGCGGGTGCGCGTTCACGCCCGCGAGCGAAGAGATGTTGATGATATAGCCGCCGCCACGCTTCTTCATTTCCGGTATCGCCTCGTGACAGCAGTAGAAGACGCCGCAGAGGTTCGTTTCCAGCACCGCGCGAAAATCTTCCGGCGTCAGCTCTTCGACCTTGCCGAAGATGCCGATCCCGGCGTTGTTGACGAGAATATCCACGCCGCCGAACTCCGCGACCGTATGAGCGACGAGAGCCTGCACCTCTTCATAATCGCGCACGTCGCAGACCGCGCCGATGACCGCAGCTTCGCTCAAGCCGCCCATGTCGCTCACTGCGCGCTCGATCTCATCCTCATGCCGCGCGCTGATGCAGACGTTCACTCCAGCGCTCAACAGAGCCTCCGCGATGCCGCGCCCAATGCCCTTCGTCCCGCCCGTCACGATGGCCGATTTCCCCGTTAAGTTCATAATCATCCTCTTAATCTGTAGGGGCAGGGCTGGTCCCTGCCCGCCTGTAGGGGCAGGGCTGGTCCCTGCCCGCCGCGCGTATGCGCGAATCAACTGACCATGCCATTCAATCTTGAATAATGGCGCATCTTGCTGATCGTCCTCTCGGACGATGCGGGCAGGGACAAGCCCTGCCCCTACTACGCGGATAGCTTCTCTTTCAAACGCTCGTTGACCACCTTAGGATTGCCCTTGCCCTTCATGGCCTTCATGACCTGTCCGACGAAGAAGCCGAAGAGGGTTTCTTTGCCCGCGCGGTACTGTTCGAGCTGCGCCGGGCTGCTCTTCATCACCTCGTCGATGGCGGCGTCGATCTCGCCCGCGTCGCTGACCTGCACCAGGCCACGCTCGGCGACGACGGCTGCCGCGCCTGTGCCGTTGGCGAACATCTCGACGAGGACTTCCTTGCCCTGCTTGCCGCTGATCTTGCCTTCGTCAATGAGGCGCACCAGCGCGCCCAGCTCCGCCGGCGGGACGGGGCTTTGGTCAATCGTTTGATTCGCGGCCTCCAGCTCGCGCAGCAATTCTGACCGCAGCCAGTTGGCCGCCGCGCGCGGATTCAACGCCGCCGCCGCAGCCTGCTCGTAATAGTCCGCCAGCGCGCGATCCGTGACGAGATGCGAAGCATCGCCGAACGGCAGCTCGTACTCCTTCATCAAGCGGTCGCGTCGCACATCCGGCAATTCCGGCAGAGAGTTTTTGACGCCTTCGATGAACTCCGGCGAGACCATGAGCGGCGGCAAGTCCGGCTCCGGGAAATAGCGGTAATCGTGCGCCTCCTCTTTCGAGCGCATGACGCGCGTCTCGCCCGCGCGCTCGTCCCAGAGGCGCGTCTCCTGCGTGACGCGCCCGCCAGACTCTATCAGCGCGATCTGCCTTTCGATCTCGAATTCGATAGCACGCTGCATGAAGCGCACGGAGTTCAGGTTCTTGAGCTCGACCTTCGTCCCGAACTTCTCATCGCCGATGCGGCGCACGGAGACGTTCGCCTCACAGCGCAGGTTGCCCTTCTCCATGTCGGCCTCGGAAGCGCCGACCCATTGCAGCGCGCGGCGGACGTGATTGACGTAATCGTAGGCTTCCCATGAAGAGCGAAAGTCCGGCTCCGTGACGATCTCCGCGAGCGGAGTCCCGGCGCGGTTGAGGTCGATGTAAGAATAGCGGTCTACGTCCGGCAATCCCTCGTGCACATTCTTACCGGCATCCTCTTCAAGATGCAGCCGCGTGATGCGAACCTTCATCGGCCGCCACTCGCGCGGGCGTCCGCCCTCATCGCGCTCGGCGGTCAGAATTTCCAGCTCGCCGCGCTCAGAGAACGGCTGATCGTACTGCGAGATTTGATAGCCCTTAGGCAGGTCTGGGTAGAAATAGTTCTTGCGCGCGAAGATGGAGCGCTCGTTGACGTGCAGCGAAAGAGCCAGCGCCGCACGCGCGCCCAGCTCGACCGCGCGACGATTGAGCACGGGCAAAGCGCCCGGCAAACCCAGACAGACCGGGCACGTGTTCGCGTTCGGCTCGTCACCGAAACGCGTCGAACAGCCGCAGAAGATCTTCGATTCCGTGTTCAGCTGCGCGTGAATCTCCAACCCGATGACCGTCTCCCAACCCTCTTTCATAGCACACATGTTAACGTCATCATCTCCGCTTCAAAAAATTATTGTCGCGCCGCGTAGCGCCAGACGGTCTCACTTCCGCCGACCAGCAAGACCTGCGCGCCGTCCTCGCCCTCCGGCTTCAAAACCGCGATCGCAGAGCAGGCTTCGGGCATCACCTCTTGATAGACGAGCTTGCCGCTCGCATCGTAAACGTAGAAGAGCGAATGATCGAGCACCGCGAAGCGCGCGACGACCGCGAAGTACGGGTCTTTGTCTTTGCTCAGCCTGACCCGCACGCCTTCGGTTTGATAGAGCGTGTCCGTATCGGACACGTAGGGTTCGCTCATGCCCGGAATTTCTATCTTCTCCGGGTGGGGCTTTTTGAGTTCGCTGAGGGGAGCGTCAAACTTCGAGACGACCTGACCGTCGAGGCCGATCAGCCAGAGCTGCCCCTTGTCTGTATCCAGAATCCTGGGAGGCTGCTTATCATCCCACTTAACGAGGGAAAAGTTGCCAAGAGTGAACGGCATTCCAACCTTTTCCCGCACCTGCCCCTCGGCATCCCTCACTGTCATGATTGGACCGTCGTCACAGATGATGTCGGCTTTGCCGTCGCCATCGGCGTCCACGATCTCGACCTGTCCGGTATATTTTTGCGCCTGCGTCCACCTTTTCACTCCAGACCTGTCAAACAACTCGTAGCCGTCCCATGAAGCAAGAAACTCGGCCACGCCGTCTCCATCCAGATCGCCGACGGCCAGATCGTCGATCGAGGTCTTCTCTTCGGTGAAGCTGCCGTAGCTCCAGAGCGCCTTGCCCTGATGGTCAAAGACCGCCGCGCCGTCCGTACTGCCGCGACCGAAGTATTCACACACACCGTCGCCTTCAAGATCCACGATCCGTATGTCGCCGAGACTCATCTTTTCCGGCTTGATCTCAAGCGGCCCCAACTTCCGGGTCTCGCGCTCGAACTGATACGACGTTTGCTCTTTGAGCTGTCCCTCTCGATCAACGAGCTTCGCGCCTAAACGTCCGGCGATGCCGATGTCCTGGCCGGGCTTGCCGTCCAGCTCGCCGACGACAATATCTTCCACCGAACCAAATTGGAATTTCAGAAACTCAGTTCGCGACAGAAGCTCCGCGCCCAACAGCACACGCGCCTCTTTGATCTCTGGCGGCAGTTCCTTCATCGCCTGGAAAGGCGCGATGTATCGCCGATAGAACAGGAACGCAAAGCCGACCACCAGCACGCACAAAAGAGAGAACGCGATGGCGATGGTGAAGAAAATTTTTCTTCCGCTCATGATAAGGGTCTAAGGTCTGAGCCAGCCCGGCTGCGCTCCAGCCCGGCGCGCTTCGTCTTCGAGGATTCGCCAGCGCGCCAGCAATCCTGCGCGCGTGCCTTCCAGCTCTCTGAACCGCGTCAGGAGATACGAGCGGTCGTAAGAGTCGTAGTTGTATGGATAGGTCGAGACGAAATTCGGGAAGCACGGCGCGAAGCGACATTGATTGAAGAAGGGCTGCCGGTGCTTCTGAAAGCCGCCGAACTGGTTGTTGACGCCGAAGAAGACGGAGGTGCGCGGCCGAACGGACGGCAGCGACCGCGTGGCGACCTGCGGGCGCATCGTTCGGCCGCCGGACGGAATCCCGTAAAGGGCTGCGGGCGGCTGCGGCGCGCTGGCGGTCGAAAAGATGAACGGGACGGGGCTGCCGATGGTGGCGTATGAAACGGTGCTGATGATGTCGCTCGTTTCATTAAGACGCGCGTGCACGTAATTGAGCTCGGCATCGAGCGCGTAGATTTCGTTGCGCAGCTCGGTGGCGCGCGAACGCCAGTAGCTTTCGGCTTCGGCCTCAGCGCCCGCGCTCTCATTCATCAGCTCGCGCGCACGCGCATTCTCTTCATCGCGTCGCCGCTCCATTTCCTCGCGCGACGGCAGGCCCAGCTCGACACGGCGACGCTCGTACGCAGCCTCGCTCTCAAGCCGCTTCTGCCGCGACGGTTCGAGGTCGAGATTGGTCAGCGTCCTCGTCGCGCGTTGTGTGTTGGTTGTTGGCGGCGCGGGTTTCAGCCCGGCGCGACGGAGCAGGCTGCCCGCTGGCTCGCCGTTGGCGCGCTCGGTCGCGGCGATGTCGATGCTCGACATTTGCAGCGTGACGTAGATGCCGTTCGCCGTCTCGTAGGTCAGAGCCGTGCCGGTCACCTCGAACCTGTCCGGGATCTCGACGCTGTGGCCGCCGTGCATGACGACCGTGTACGCGCAGGCCGCGACGGGCAGCAGGAGAGCCAGCACCAGGGCGCAAAACAGACTGTGAGCGCGTGGCACAAATCCGTTTTCCCGGCCTGCGCGTAGAATGTTATGTGGAAGATAGAACATCTGTTTCCTCCGCCTGCAAAGTCTTTGATGTTGGCGCTCCTGAGTATAACATCCGCCACCGCGCGTCGCTTAGTGTCGCGGCGGGCGGAAAACTTTTGCGGAGTAAATCTTTTGCATCTTTATAGACTGCTTTGGTGTACAATCCCGGCCAACGCAGCTTGTACATTCTGGGATTAATCGGCGGAACCGTTCGGTAGTCGGGACGATGCCGCTCATGGTTGTTAACCTTTTTCTCATCAAAGGAGAGAAGAAAAGAGATTATGGCAAAAACCATCTGCAAACTTCTGGGCGTCGTGTTCCTTATCGTCGGGCTGTGCGGATTTGTCATGCCCGGCCTCCTCGGCACGCATCTGAGCCTCGCGCATAACCTGGTGCATATCATCTCAGGCGCGGTCGCACTCTACTTCGGATTTGCTGGATCGTTGCACGGCGCGCGGCTCTTCTGTCTGGTCTTCGGCGCGGTCTACCTGCTGCTCGCCATCCTCGGCTTCGTGCTCGGCGCTCCGGGAGTGCCGACGGTAGCCGGAATGGCAAGCATGGGTTCGGACGCGCATCTGTGGAAAGTCCTGCCGGGCACGCTCGAACTGGGGACGATGGATCACGCCGTGCACGTCCTGCTCGGCCTGGTCTTCCTCATCGGCGGATTTCTGACCAAAGCGGATGTCCGCGCGAACGACTGAGATAAAGAGATTTAGCCACGGAGACACAGCGGCACAGAGATTTTAAGTATATTTCCTTTCTGTGTGCCGCTGTGTCTCTGTGGCTAATGATTTTTTAGAACTGCATCTTCACTCCGCCTCTGCCGAGCGCGCCGGGCGCGCGAAATCCATTCTCAAAATATTTCTGATTGAAAATGTTGTCCGCGCCGAGGAAGAGCGTGAGGCGCATCCTCTCGTTGACCGGATACTCGTAGCTCCCGAAGAGATCCGCCTTCGTGTAGCCGTCGAAGGTCAGAACCGCCTGGTTGAACGTCGGCCCGAAGATCGGCGCGAGGTAAGAGCCTGTCCGGTTGAGGTCGAAGTTGAACAGCAGGCGGCGATAACGCTGCGTATAGTTGAGCGCGAAGAGATGGTGCGGAATGACGTATTCCGGCTGGAGCCCGGCGAAGGGATTGAACTGGTCGCTGTTGGTGTAGGTGTACGAGGCGCGCACGCTTGCGCCGCGTGCCGGAGCCGCTTCGAGAAAAGTCTCGATGCCGCGCGCGAGGCCGCCCGGCCGGTTGGCGTAAGCGAAGACGCGCAGGCCGAGCGGATCCGGGAACGTGCTCTCGATGGTGCGTTGTAGCCGCGTGTAAAAGTAGGTCGCGCCGAAGAGCACGCGGCCGTCCAGAAGTCTCTGATCGAATCCGCCGTCGGCGCTGATGGACAGCTCTGCGCGCAGCGTCGGGTCGCCGATGCGCTGAAAGACGCCGTTGATGCTCGCCTCGCCGAACCGCTCGAAGAGCGAGGGCGCGCGAAAACCGTTGCCGACATGCGCGCGCAGCTTGGTTCCGGTCGAGCGGATAAAGTACGCGATCGAGCCGTCGCCCGTGACGGAGTTCTCGGCCTTGATCGCAGCCAGAAATCCGGGCCTGTCCGCCGCACTTATCCGGTAGAACTGGCCGCGCACGCCGACCGAAATCTGCAAACGATCATCCAGCAGGACGAGCTGATCCTGACCGAAGATGGCGAACGTGCGCTGCCGGTCGGTCGTGCCGTTCAGCACATTGAAGGACGGAATCGATTCCTGAAAGAAAGCTTCGCGCTCGAACTCAAATCCGGCGGTGACCAGATTCGCTCTGCCCAAACGCACGTTCGCGCGCCCGTCGAGCGTGTCTGTCAAACCCTTGTTCGTGCTGCTAAAGACACCGAAGGGGCCATCCACCAGCGGCCCGTCGTAGTTGCGGCGATGCGATGAGACGCGCTGGTACGCGACGGTGTAAGAAAAAATGTCGTTGACGCGTTGCGTGTAGCGCAGCGAGCCGACGAGCAGGCGATTGCGACGGCCGGAGTCCGGGTCGTCCGAGTCCGAAACGAAATTCACGCCGTCCACCGCGCGCGGAAAACGCTCCGTCGCGGTAAAGGCTGAGGGCAGCGCGACCGGGTCGTTGTTGACGTTCGCGTTCGAGATGGTGCCGTAAAAATTGGCGGCCAGATTAATGTCCGGCGTCAGCTCGAACTGCACACGCGCGCCGCCTGAAGTGTTGCCGTACGGATCATGGCCGTCCACGCCGCGCCGCACGTCGAGCCGCGTGAGGCCGAAGCTGTAGCCAGCTCTTTTTCCGATGCCGCCGGAGCCCTGCAGGCGCTCGCGGAAGAGAGAGAGACTGCCGCCCTCAAAGCTCGCCTCGAAACGTGGACGCCCGGTTCCAGCGCTCGGAACCAGATTGATGACGCCGCCGATGGCGTTCGTCCCGTAGATCGAAGAGCCGGAGCCGCGCAGTATCTCGACGCGCTCCAGCCCGGACGGTAAGAGGTCAGGCATCAGAGCCGCGGCCGAGCCCCTGATCTCCGAAGCGTCGCGCACGCGCAGGCCGTCGAGCAGAATCGAAGTGTCGTAGTTGCGCAGGCCGCGCAGGCGCAGGGTCGTCAGAGCGCCCGGCGTGCCCTGCTGCTGGACGCGCAGGCCGGGCGTGCCGCGCAGGGCTTCCGACAGAGTCAGCTCGCGCCGCGTCTCTATCTCCTGCTCGTTGAGCACGGTCGTGGCCTTCGAGACTTCGTCGGCGCGTTGCGGCGTCCCGGAAGCGACGACGACGACGTTCTCGTTGACGCCCGCGACCGAAAGCTGAAAGTCACGCGTGACCGAAGAGCCGCGCTCGACCAGCAGCGGCTCCGAAGTATTGGCGGCAAAGCCGCGCGCCGTCACTTCCAGAATATATTCGCCCGGCCCGAGCCCGGTGAAATTGTAGACGCCCTCCTGATTCGTCCGCCCGAAGAGCTGGACGCCGCTGCGCGCACGCAGATGCACCTCCGCGCCGGGCACTTTGGCTCCGCTCTCGTCCGTCACGCTGCCGCTGACGGACGCGCCGCTCTGCCCCTGTGCTGTGAAAGCGAGGAAGGCGAAAAGGAAGGCCAGCACCAAACTGCCGAAAAGGTATCTTGAGACGGCCCGTGCCGTCTCGACATGATATGTATCTCTCATCTTTAGCTTCTCCTGCCCGTCGCAGTACGAGCCTGCAAGAGAGCTTCGGCCAGGTCTCCTGACTCACGGCTGAGAGGAAGGACAGAGCGTTCATCCCTGCTCTCAACGCCTGCGCCTTCCCATTCCGGTTGGAACAGTGGCTTGTTATGCAGGCGGCTGGTGGCCGTTTACAGTTGCGCGGGCAGTGGCGGCTTCGCACCGCCTTCCCCGAGCCGTCGCCCGTTGGTGTTTAAAATTACCGGCGCACCTGATGCACCGGCGTGATGCGTGGCACGCCCGACGTTGGATGCGTGTCCACCAGAACCTGTATCTCAAAGACTTCGCGCAGCATCTCCGGCTGCAGGACCTCGCGCGGCGAGCCGAACGCGAACGTGCGCCCGCCTTTGAGCAGCAGCACGAGGTCTGCGAACTCCGCCGCGAGGTTGATATCGTGCGTGACGACGATGGCCGAAGCATCGCGCTCGTCACAGCGCGCGCGCACCAAAGCCAGCACGGTAGCCTGATGCGCTAAATCCAGATTCGCCGTCGGCTCATCGAGCAGGAGGACTGCGGCCTCTGTCGCAACGGCCCGCGCCAGCACCGCGCGTTGCCGCTCGCCGCCCGAAAGCTCGCTCATCAGGCGCGCGCGATATGGCGTCAGCTGCGTTTCGTGCAGAGCCTCTTCCGCGACCTCTATGTCGCGCCCGCTCTCCCAGCCCCACACGCCCGTGCCGGCCCAGGCGTAACGCCCGCCCAGCACGAACTCCATGACCGTCACCGGAAAACGCAACTCTGCTTCCTGCGCGACGACCGCGATGCGGCGGCCGATCTCCCTGCGCGCGTACTCGCGCAAAGGTCTCTCGTCCAGCAGCACCTCTCCGCTCGTCGGTTCAAACGCGCCGTTCAAAGCGCGCATCAGCGTCGTCTTCCCGGCTCCGTTCGGACCGATGATCGCCGTCACCTGCCGCGGCAAAGCTCGGAGCGAAACCTCTCTCACCGCTTCGCGCGTGCCGTAACCGGCGCTGATGTTTCTCGCTTCAAGCATAGGCGGATGGACTTAGGACTTTGGGCTTGGGGCTTTGCGCGCTCTTCGATGCTG
Source organism: Acidobacteriota bacterium (assembly GCA_019247865.1). Classification (GTDB taxonomy): domain Bacteria; phylum Acidobacteriota; class Blastocatellia; order Pyrinomonadales; family Pyrinomonadaceae; genus JACMLC01. Next base: position 5,734 of record JAFBAJ010000401.1, on the reverse strand, counting down.
AGCCTTAAATTTCAAGCCAAGCGACACATCAAAGACCAAAGCCCCAAACCAAAGTCCATTTGAATTTCATCCTCTCTTGAGGAGATAAATAAAGAGCGGCGCGCCGATGAGCGCTGTGATCGCGCCGACGGGCAGCTCGCGCGGAGCGATGATCGTGCGCGCGGCCGTGTCCGCCACGACGACGAAGAGCGCGCCGACCAGCGCCGTCGCCAGAATCACAGTCCGGTTGTCGCTCCCGAACGAGAGCCGCACCAAGTGCGGCACGACGAGGCCGACGTAGCCGACCGAGCCGCTCGCCGCGACGCTCGTTCCGACCAGCAGGCTCGCCGCCAGAAACACAGTCACACGCACGCGCCCGACTTCGACGCCGAGATCGAAAGCGTCTCTTTCTCCGAGCATCAATAAATTCAGAGAGCGTGCGTGCGCGGCCAGCACGACTGTGCCCACGACCGCCGCGCAGATGGCGACCGTCAGCAGCGTGCCCGTCGTCCCAGACAGATCGCCGAGCAGCCAGAATGTAAAAGAGCGTATGCGCGTCGCATCCATCAACGTCGTGATAAAGACTATCGCCGACGAGAGAAAGGTCGTCACGATCACGCCCGCCAGGATCAGCCTTTCGGGCGAAGCTCCAGTGCGCCCGCGCGCCAGCCGGTAGACGACGAGCGTCGCCGCCAGCGCGCACGCGAACGCCAGCACAGGACGGCTCCACTCATGCGTCCCGAAGAAGACGAGCGCGACCATCGTCCCGACCGCCGCGCCGTTCGAGATGCCGAGCAGGTAAGGCTCTGCCAGCGGATTACGCAGCAAAGCCTGATAACCGGCTCCCGCCGCCGCGAGCGAAGCTCCGACGGTCGCGCCCAGCAGGATGCGCGGGATGCGTATCGTGAAGAGAATGTCGCGCTGCTGCTGTGTCAAAGAGCAGTCGGCCGCGCCGCCCGAAAAGATCGCGCAGAGCGAAGAGCCGACGGGCAGCCGCTCGCTGCCCAGGAGCGAGGCTCCGAGCGCGACCGCGATGAGAGCTATGCCGAGCCCAATCAGGATCAGCAGCGTGCGCCGGAAGGTCGCATGCGCAGCATTCAACTCATTCGCGCTCTTGCTTTGCGCCTTTGCGCCCTTGCGCGAGCTCATTTCGGAAACGCGTCCGGGTGCAGCCTGCGCGCCATCTCTTCGAGGCCGTTGACGAGACGCGGCCCTGGGCGAGAGAGATAATCGCCGTTGATGCCGTAGACGCGCCCGGCTTTGGCCGCCGGAGATTTTTTGAGCGAGTCGGCGATCTCCATCCCTTCCTTGCTCATGGAATCGAAGCTCGCGGTGATGATGGCTTCCGGCTGTGAAGCCAGCGCGGCCTCGTCGCTGTACTTAGGCCAGGCCTCCGGCACGTCTGCCGTCACGGAGCGTCCGCCCGCGCGATGTATGAGGTCCGTGATGTAAGAATCGCGCCCGGCCGTGTAGAGCGGTTTCGGCGAAACCTGATAGAAAACGCTGACCGGCTTTTTATCTTTGACAGCCGTCCCGACCGCGTCCGCGCGGCGGCGCAGGTCGCCAACCACCTGTGCGGCGTGCTCTTTCTCGCCGAGCAGCTCACCGATGTTTTGAATCGTGCGAAAGACTCCTTCCAGATCGTGCGGGTCTGTGACGTAGATGGGGATGTTCTGCTGCTCCATCTGTCGCGTGAAGGCTTCGAGCTGCGAAGCGGTCGAGACGAGTATGAGCTGCGGATGGAGCGCGACGATGCTCTCGATGTTCGGCGTCATCGTGTCGCCGACCTTCGCAACTTCCTTCGCCTCCGGCGGGTAATCGCAGTAGCTCGTGTCTCCCACCAGCTTTTTGCCAGCGCCGACCGCGTACACGATCTCCGTCAGGTTCGGCGCGAGCGAGACCACGCGCTCGACCTGCGCGGAGACCTTGAGCCGCCTTCCGGCCTCGTCCGTCACGTCGCGCATCTCGCCCGGCGCGCTCGTCGTCTCGACATTCGTCCGATTGCGATAACCGCAGGACGAGAGGATGAGCAGCGCGCAGAAGCAGAGCGCGGCGGCTGCTTTGTGGCGTTGATGTGTTGGATGTGTAGTCAAAAAAAATATCCCGTCGCCTCCGGCTGCCGCGTGGCGACAGGCTGGGCGACGGGATTTGGAGAGTTGAGCAGGAGACTCCGTTGGAAAATCCGCGTGCGGCCTGAACGCCCTTACGCGAGGCATTCAGAAGCTACAAAAAAAGCGTCAACACGGGCAGGTCTCCTGACTCGGAGAGTTTTAAATGTAAAACTGAAAATCTCTCCACACAGTGGCGCGACCGCGCGGGATTCACACCCGCTTCCCTATTCTCCCGGCTCCTTTGCACCGGGCACCCGGACGCTTTCGATTGAAAAAGATCGGAGACGAACTCAATTGCGGGCGGAACTTATCACGCGCACGTGAGAGGTGTCAAATCGGAGGTTCACGCAAAGGCGCGAAGGTAAGGCGAAAGCGCTCAAAGCATTTCGAGCTTTCGTCTTCGCTTTGCGCCTTTGCGCGAAACTAAGTAAGATGCCTCTCCATCTCGCTTCAAGCAAAGGAACAGAAACGTACAGATGATTAAGACCGTCGAATGGACAGAAGAAGGTGTGCGGATGCTGGATCAGCGCCTGCTGCCGACCGAAGAGAAATATCTCATGCTGCGCTCTTATGAAGAGGTCGCGGAGGCGATCAAGCAGATGGTTGTGCGCGGCGCTCCGGCCATCGGCGTCTCGGCCGCGATGGGGCTCGCCCTCGGCGCAAGCCAGTCGGTCGGGACTTCCGTCGCCGATCTCGAATTCGATTTCGATTACATGTGCGAAGTGATGGGCGCGACGCGTCCGACGGCCGTCAATCTCTTCTGGGCCATCGAGCGGATGCGCGATGCCCTTCGTCGCGCGAAGGCTTCGAGCGAGGATGTGGTCGAGGTCAAGAACCTGCTCGTCGCAGAGGCGCAGAAGATTTTTGAAGACGACATCAAGGCCAATCGGAGCCTCGGACGATTCGGCGGCGAACTGATCGCGGACGGCTCGACCGTGCTCACGCACTGCAACGCGGGCGCGCTCGCCACCGCCGGAGATTACGGCACGGCCCTCGGCGTCGTGCGCGGCGCGCGTGACGCGGGCAAGCGCATCGCCGTCATCGCCGACGAGACGCGGCCGTTCCTGCAGGGCGCGCGCCTCACGGCCTGGGAGTTACAGCAGGACGAGATTCCGGTGACGCTCATCACGGACAACATGGCCGGGCACGTGATGAAGCAGGGCAAGGTCGACGCGGTCGTCGTCGGCGCAGACCGCATCGCGGCCAACGGCGACACAGCCAACAAGATCGGCACCTACATGGTCGCCGTCCTCGCGCAGAGGCACGACATTCCCTTCTACGTCGCCGCGCCCATCTCGACCGTTGACCTCAACTGTCCTTCCGGCGAAGAGATTCCCATCGAAGAGCGCGACACGCGCGAGATCACACACGTCCGCGAACAACAGCTCGCGCCCGACGGCATCGAAGTCCACAACCCGGCTTTCGACGTCACGCCGCACGACCTGATCGCCGCCATCATCACGGACAAAGGCGTCGCGCGCCCGCCTTACTCGGAGAGTTTAAGAAGATTGTTTGAGGTTTGAGGTAATCTCGAAGAGAAGGCTGCTATTTCTTCTCCTCTATGACGACCGCGCCGGTGATGAAAAAGTAGGACTGCACCAATTCTTTGAAGGCCGGAAGCGAAGCCTCGAACTCCTTTTGCGTCCTGGCCGACATGACGAGCATCACCACGACGGTTGATTCTTCTATGTAAGCGACGGCCTCGTAACGATCCGCGCTGGTTCCGCTGAAATATTTGACGACCGCTTCGTTTTTGTCGGTATGCGTCTTCAACGACGCGGCATCCGTCACTTTCAGGTTCGGCGAGTCCACCTTAAAATCTTTGATGTCGCTCTCGATCACAGACTTGAGGGTTACTTTCTTGTCCTGATTCTTCGAGACGGTGTTGGCGTACATGAAGACCGGCCCCTTCAGCCCGGCAGCGCCTTCCGGATATAAGACGACGGCGAGGCCGGAAGCGGAGCCGCTCGCGTTATCCAGCACCCAGCCCTTAGGCGCGCTGATCGTGAAAGCATGATCTTTGCCGATCACGATGCCGCCCCGCGCATCCTCCGTGGACTTCTGAGCCTCCTGCGCCGCAAGCGCAACGCTCCACAGCAGGCAACAGCAAATAGCGAGCAAGGTCTTCTTTAACATCATCAACTCCAAAAACTTTCACCTACGCGTTTGGCTGTGCATAGCGGCTCTGCTTCCACCAATCAATCGTGCGTTGCAAGCCCTCTTCGAGGCCGACGAGGGTTTGATAGTTGAGCGCCTCTTTCGCCAGCCGGTTGTCGGCCTGGCTGTCGCGCACGTCGCCCGCGCGCGGCTCTCTGTAGTCGGCTTGTGCGTCTGCGCGTCCCGTCAGGCGCTTCAAAATCTCCAACAGCTCATTAAGCGTCGTGCGCTCGCCGTTGGCGACGTTGATGACCTGCCCGATGCCCTGCGTCGTCTCTGCGGCGTTGAGGTTCGCACGCGCGACGTTGGCGACGTAGGTAAAATCGCGCGACTGTTCGCCGTCGCCGAAGATGACGGGCGTCTCGCCCATCAAGAGCGCGGCGATGAAGCGCGAGATGACGCCGGAGTATTGCGAGGTCGGATCCTGTCTCGGCCCGAAGACGTTGAAGTAGCGCAGGGCGAGAGTCTCAAGCCCGTACACGCGCGTGAAGACGCGGCAATAATATTCGCCGACGAGCTTGGCGACGGCGTAGGGCGAGAGCGGGTCCGGGCGCATCTCTTCGACTTTGGGCAGGACGGGCTGGTCGCCGTAGGCCGAGCTTGACGCGGCATAGATGACGCGCCGCACGCCGCGCTCCTTTGCGGCGAGCAGGAGTTCAAAGGTCGCGTCCACACAGGCCACGTGCGTCGCGCGCGGGTCTGCGACCGAGCGCGGCACGGACGGGATGGCCGCTTCATGAAAGACCAGCTCCACGTCTTCGAGCGCGCGGCGGAGCGCTCCTTCATCGGCCAGACTGCCCTCGATGAAATCTATGCTGCCGCCGATCTCGTCCAGGTTCTCCCGATGTCCCGTCGAAAGATCGTCGATCACGCGCACGCGCGCGCCGCTCTCAAGGAGCGCCGCAGCGATGTGCGAGCCGACGAACCCGGCCCCGCCCGTCACCAATGCGATTCCAGATAGACTCAACTTGTTATCTCCCGACGCCGACGTAATCAAAGCCCAGTTCGCGCAGGTCTTCCGGCTCGTAGATATTGCGCAGGTCTGCGATCCTGGGGCTCCGCATCAACTCTTTGACGCGCTCCATATTGAGCGCGCGAAACTGGTTCCACTCCGTCATGAAGACGAGCGCGTCCGCGCCCGCCACGGCGGCGTACTCGTCCTCCGCGTAAGCGATGTCGGGCAGACATTTCCGCGCCTCTTCCATCGCGGCCGGGTCGTAGGCTCTCACTTGCGCGCCGCGCTCGACGAGGCCGCGTATGATCTCAATCGAAGGAGCCTCGCGCATGTCGTCCGTCTCCGGCTTGAACGAGAGGCCGAGGACGGCGATGGTCTTGCCGCGCGGCTCTCCGATCAGCTTCTCGATCTTGGAGATCATCACCGCGCGCTGCCTTTGGTTGACCTCCATCACGGCGTCGACGATGAGCGAGTCGGAGCCGAACTCGCGCGCGACGGACGCGAGCGCGCTCGTGTCCTTCGGAAAGCAGGA
>JAFBAJ010000326.1 GCA_019247865.1 Acidobacteriota bacterium | reverse complement strand
TCGGCCGAATCTCGCCCGAAGCCGTGACGGTCTGGCGCAATTCGGGCCGCACCTCGACCTTGACGGACGTCACTTCGGGCTCGTCCTTCCGGCTGGCGAACACGCTGATGATAATGATCAGCCCGAGCACGGCGACTGCGGCGACCGCGATAATGATCTTCTTTCTTCGGCTCAATGCCATCTCGATAATATTCCTTTGTGCTAAAAAGAGGTTAGATGCTCTTCGGAAAAGGCGCGCCGCTCCGCCGAATCCGGCTGGAAATCCAGGAACTGCGCCCGCGCTCGAAAAGCTTCTACGCTAAAAACGCGCCAACGGTTTCATTATAAACAATTAGAGCTTAAAGTCAGGAGTGCAGACGCTTCTTGTTGTCTCGTCTTTTCGTTTCGCGCTACAATACCTGCCGGTTCTCGCGTCAGCCCCCGCGAATGTTTTTTGTTGGGTTACGCCCGAAGTCTTCTCACGATACAGCGTCATCGCCCGAAGGAAAGTTTTTATGACGATCTGCGACAGGTGCAGTACGGAAAACCTTGATGGGGCGCAGTATTGCGACGAATGCGGAGCGTTTTTGAATGGGGCCGCGCGTGCTAAAAAGTCTATCGACACAGGCGACACGGGCGGCGGAACGGATGATAAACTGATGAGCGAGTCTGCACTGCCAGAAGAAAAACCTAAGAGCGAAGCCAAACAACCGTCGCGCGCCTATGCGATCTCGCAGGGCTCGATTTCGCTGATGGAGGGCGCGCACGCCAAGCTCGTCATCGAGCGCGGGCGGAGCGCCGGCAAGCAGTTTCCACTCAGCGAGGACGAGTCACAGATCGGACGCTGGGATGCCGACGGCGGCATCTTCCCGGACGTAGACCTGGACGCGGACGACCCTGAAGCTAAAGTCTCGCGCCGCCACGCGCGCATCATGCGGCGCAGCGGTCAATATCTGATCGAAGACCTGGGCTCGACCAACGGGACTTTTATCAATCGCGGGCGACGCCTCTTGCCGGGCGACCGCCAGCCTCTGCGCGACGGTGACGAGATCATCGTCGGGAAGACCTTTTTGCGTTTCCATGTCGTGAAGTAGAGAAGGAAACCGGGACGGCCGCGCGGCCTGAGGAGGCGGCGCGAGCCGGAAAAGCGTGCGGGCTTGAGCTGAATGCTAAAGCCGACTCGCTAAAAGTATTTCTCTGAAACGAGCGATGCCTTTTTGTTACGAATGCGGCGTCAAGGTCGCGCCAGATGAGCCCTTTTGCGGCAACTGTGGAACGGCGCAGAAGCCTATCTCTGCCAACCCGCCGCTGCCCGACCCCAACCGTAGCAGCAACAGCGATCAGCTCGCCGCTACAGACCCGACCGTGCCCGCTCCGCCCGCCGACAGCAGAGAGAGCGCAAAGGCGGCTCCGGAGCAGACCTTCGCGTCCGAAGAGACGGTGATGTCGCGCCACGCGACCGATCCGCAGAAACCGCTGAGCTCAGTTTTCGCTTACGAATCTCCTGAACCGGCGGACGCTCCCGCACCAAAAGAAGGACGGACGGGCCTCAGCGAGACGCTGGTCGGGACGGTTGACGGCCTGCTTCCATCGGAAGCGCCGGAAGAAGACGACATCAGCGAAGTCACGGTGGCGCACGCAAAGCTCTCTGACCTGCTCAACCAGACTCAACCTGAAGCGGCTCCGTCAGAGGCTTCGTCGGCAGCCGACACGGATGAGCACAAGCCGCTCAATGTTGACGACACACTCGAACCCGCAGCCGAAACAGCAGCGCCTTCATCCGCCGAGCCGCCCGTGACAGAGGAGCGGAACGAGCCAGAGGAGGAGGAGGCCGTCGCCGCGCACTTCGAGACAGGCGAGACGGCTGAGACGGACGAAACCCCTGCGCCGGAAGCTCCTGCGCCGGAAGAGCAGAGCGCCGCTCCGCTGAACGACACGCTGCCGCCGGAAGAGGTGAGCCGTTCGACCGGCGAGCTGAGCAGCTTCGCGCCTGCGATGGAGACGACCGTGGCCACAGGGACGACCGCCGGCAGCAGCCGCAGGCCCGGCAGCAAACAGCTCGAAGCGGGCACGCTCCTCAACGTCCGTTACGAGATCGTGCGGCGCATCGGCGGCGGCGGCATGGGCGCTGTCTACTTAGCGAAAGACCGCCACCTCGGCGATGCCCCGCGCGCCGTCAAGGAGATGATCGAGACGCATCTCGACGAATCGCAGCACGAGAAGGCCATCGGAGATTTCAAACGCGAATCGCTGCTCCTGACCTCGCTCGAACATCCCTCGATCCCGACCATCTACGACTATTTTTACGACGATCAGGCCGGGCGTTTCTATCTCGTCATGAAATACATCTCGGGCGGAGACTTCGCCTCGCGGCTGAGGAACGCGCCCGGCAATCGGATCGACGAAAAGACCGCGACCGTGTGGGGCATGGAGGTCGCGGATGTGCTCGATTATCTGCACAATCGCCGCCCACGCCCGATCATCTACCGCGACCTGAAGCCGGCCAATCTGATG
>JAFBAJ010000214.1 GCA_019247865.1 Acidobacteriota bacterium | reverse complement strand
TGAGAATCAGGCGATTCTGATCGAGGGCGAGCGCATTAAGTCCGTCACGCCGTTCAGCGCCGCGTCCGTGCCGCCCGCGGCGCGCGTAATCGACCTCTCGAACGCGACCGTGCTGCCCGGCCTCGCGGACTGCCACACGCACATCCTGCTGCAGGGCGACATCACGGCCGAAGATTACGACGAACAGCTCCTCAAAGAATCGATCCCGTATCGCACGATCAGGGCGACGATGGCCGCGCGCACGGGCTTGACGAACGGCTTTACGGCGATGCGCGACCTCGAAACCGAAGGCGCGATGTACGCCGACGTGGATGTCAAGACGGCGATCAATCGCGGCGTCATTCCGGGGCCGCGCATGTTCGTCTCGACCCGCGCCTTTTCGGCGACCGGCATGTATCCGCTCTCAGGCTATTCGTGGGAACTGAAAGTTCCGGAAGGCGTGCAGATCGTGGACGGCCCGGACGAGATTCGCAAAGCCGTGCGCGAACAGGTCAAGTACGGCGCGGACTGGATCAAGGTTTACGCAGACCGTCGTTACTACATGAAGGACGGCGCGCTCCATTCGTGGGTCAACTTTACGGACGAAGAGATGCGCGCGTTCGTCACGGAGGCTCACCGTTTGGGACACCGCGTCGCCGCGCACGCGATGGGCTGGGACGGGATCGACGCTTCGCTCAAGGCCGGTGTGGATTCGATTGAGCACGGCTACGGTCTGGATGAAGGCTTGATGAATCGGATGCTCAGGCAGGGAACGTACTGGTGTCCGACGATCTACGTCGGCGTCTACGTCGCCGAAGGGCGCGCGGCGGCGGGCGCTCCGATCTGGCTCCAGATGCGCGACCTCGAAGCCAAAGCTTTCGCCGTCGCCGTGCGCAAGGGAGTGAAGATAGTTTACGGGACGGACGCGGGCGGCTATGCCTGGACGGAGAATCAGGCGAAGGAGTTCGCCTACATGGTGCGTTACGGGATGACGACGATGCAGGCGATCCAATCCGCGACGGTCGTCGCCGCAGACCTGCTCGAAAAACCGAACGACATGGGCGCTATCGAGGCTGGCAAGTACGCCGACATCGTCGCCACGTCCGGCGACCCCCTGAAAGACATCACGGAGCTGGAGCGCGTCCGGTTCGTGATGAAGGGCGGAGAGGTTTTTCGGAATGAGATTGGAAAGTAGGTAATGAGTCAATTTCAAAAACGGTTTCCCGCAAAGGCGCTGGTGACGCAAAGAAAGCGATTGAGTTCTTCCTTTGCGCCGTGGCGGGAGATTCTTGTGTTTGAGTAAGGCAGTAACGTGCTTTAATAGAGCATCCAAACCGAAATTCCAGACGTTTGGCCGCCGGTGTGAGAAGGAGCATGAAGATGAAAAATATAGCTTCCCGCGCATTGTTCGCCGCCGCCCTGCTGTTGTCGCTCAGCTTTGCGACATCTGCCGCCACGCAGACGGCGACGCTCTTCTATCACATCAAGCATCATGACTATGACCGCGCCAGTTTCAGTTTCTCGCTCGGCGTGCCGGGCGATTCCAGGTTTCCCGCGAACCGGAATCTGTACGACCTGAGCTATGGCAGCATCAGTCTGGGCGACGGCCAGGACTATTTCGACGTGCCGATCAACGACCGCTCCTACAGCCAGCTCAAAGACCTCGGCGAATTGAAGTGGGACGAGCTGCACGATGTCCCTGTGCTGCACGCGAGCCAGTGGCCGCACGGCGATGGTCTGAAGTCGGATTTTAGCCGCAGCATTACAGGCACAGACCCCGAATTGACTCCGGCCAACGTCGTCGTCAAAGCTCTGTTGGGACACCTGTACGTGCTTCACAGCAAGCACGACAGGACGGACATCTACGTCCTCTTTCGCATCGAGACGCTGAAGCTGAATGATGAATGTACCATCTCGTGGCAGATCGTTCGGTCGCCGGAAGAGATAGAATAGCTTTCAAAAGTTTGGCGGGAGATTCTGGTTTTGAGAACGCACCGGTTTTATATCAAGGCTTACGCGCTCGCGGTCGTCATCTTTCTCGCAGGCTCATCCCTGCTCGCGCCGCGCGCCGCGCCGCCGGAGGATGAAGGGCTGACTGTTTCGGCTGCTCCGCCATCGTGGCAGATCGAGGGCGCGCTGACCGAAGCCTGCACCTGCGCCGTGCCCTGCACCTGCAACTTCGGCGAAGGCCCTTCGCCGCACAACTACTGCTACGCGCTCTACTCTTACGAGATACGCAAGGGCCGTTACGGCGAAACGCCGCTCGACGGCCTGCACTTCGGCGGGGCAGACCTGGCGCACGGCCGCACGCTCTTCATAGACGAGCGCGCCAACGACCAGCAGCGCGCGGCCCTGCGCGTCATCCTCGCGCGCATCATCGAGCGTGCCTCTGCGGAAGAGGGTGAGGACGAAGCCGCCCGGCTCGCCAAAGAGATGCGGTATGTCGGCATCAAACAGGAGTACGACGACCGCCGGAATCGTCTCGAAGTCGCGGGCATCGGACAGTTCAACGCGAACTACATCATGGGGCTCGACAAGACGCAGCCGCTCGTCGTGCGCAACAACACGACCTGGCGCATCCGCGAGTCGATCAAAGCCAAGACCACGCTCTATCGCGTGAAGGTCGGCAAAGATAAGCTCGATGTCAAAGGCACTAACAGCAATCAGGGCGACTACGCCTACACGGATCAGATGGACTTCGGCACGGCCGCACGCTGGAGCTGCGGCGCGAGCATGAGCAACCAGGGCGAAGTGATGTGCGGAGGAAAGTAGACAGTGGTCAGTGGTCGGTGGTCAGAGAAAAGCAAAGACAGAGTTTTCACTGACCACCGGCCACTGACCACTGACCACTGTTTTCATGGAGATGAATGATGAGCTTGATTGATTTGCTTATTCTGTTAATCGTGGCGGGGTTGTGCGGGTCGCTGGGGCAGGCCATCAGCGGTTATTCGCGCGGGGGCTGTCTGGTCTCGATTGCGCTGGGGTTCATCGGCGCGTTGATCGGATTGTGGCTGGCGCGCGCGCTGGCGTTGCCGGAGCTGTTCGCGGTCAATATCGGCGGCACGAAATTTCCGATCATCTGGTCCATCATCGGCTCCGCGCTCTTCGTCGCCGTCATCAGCTTGATCTCGCGCAGCCGGGCTTAGACGAGAAGATTTGAGATCTCAAATTTGAAATTTCAAATCTTTATCGGTTACACTCACGCGCAAGCTCCCTCTGCCGGTGAACTAAATTTTTCGACGCGCGAGCTCCACCCGACGCTCGCGCAGAGTTGTCTTTATCTATGGTTGCCGCTCCAGCCAAATCCCGCACGCACCCAGCGCCAGACCTGAGCGATTTCCGCAAAAACTATCCGCTCACCGTCGCCAATTTCGGCGCGCTCGCCGAGCGCGAACAGTGGCTCCGGCGGCTGTGGGAGATGGATACGCGCTGGCGCGAGGTGATGTCGCCGCGGGCCGGAAGCGCGACGGAGTGCATCGTCAGGAGCGCGCCGCCCGCCGCTCTGACGGTCGAAGGCGAGTTCGAGTTGATCTACGCGGGCGGGGGCCTCGCGCTGCTGCACGGGGCCGTGCTGGCCGCGCGCTATCAACGGCGCGTGCTGGTCTTCGGCGAGGGCCGGGAACAGGACGCCGCGCATCAGGGCTGGAACATCTCGCGCGAAGAGCTGGCGGAGCTTGAGCGCGCGGGCCTCTTCACGCCTGAGGAGATCGAAGCGGCCGTCGTCAATCGCTACCGTTCGAGCCTCGTCAAGTTTCATGATTCGGCGTCGCGCATCAAGGCTCCGCCGCTGTGGGTCGAAGGCGTGCTCGATGTCGCGCTCGACGGCGAGAAGCTGCTGCAACTCGCCGCACAAAAGCTTCAGCGCAGCCAGACCGGCTCGGCCTGCCTGGAGGGCGTGCGCTTCGTGCGCTGCTACGTGGAGGCGTCGCGCGTCGCGGTCGAAGTCGAAGAGCTGCGCACAGGCAGGCATAAGCTCTACGGCGCGCGGCTCTTCGTGGATGCGACGGGCGTGCTGAGCCCCGTCGCGCGCCAGCTCAACGAAGGGCACGCGATGACGCATGTGCGCCCGACCGTCGGGACGGTCGCAAGAGGCTTTGTGCGCGGAGCCGAGCCGGATCAGGCGGACTTCGGCGTGGGCGAGATTCTGGTGAGCCGCGAAGACGCGCGCGATCACAGGCAATTGCTGTGGGGCGGCTGCGCCGGAAACGCGCGCCGCGATGAGTACGTGACCTCGCTCTTCTTTTACGACGCCGTCAAGACGCCCGCGGACAAGTCTCTGCTCGCGCTCTTCGAGCAGTACTTCGAGGCGCTGCCCGGCTACAAACGCACGGGCGCACAGTGGCGCGTTCTGAAGCCCGTCTTCGGTTTCGCGCCGGGCTTTCAGCCGCAGGGCCGCCAGAGCCGTCGCCGTTCGGCGGAAGAGCGCGTGCTGCTCATCGGAGAAGACGGCGGGCCGGCGAGCGCCGCGCCGGGCGGAGGCTTCGGCACGCAGGCGCGCGCGCTGCGCCGCCTGACGCATCTGGTGGAGCTGGCCTTGCGCGCGAACCTCTTCGACGCCGACTCGCTCGCGTCGATCAACGCGAGCGAGCCGCGCGTCGCACGGCTCTCGAACTTCGCGGAGCTGATGCGCCCCGCGCCGCGCTCCGCTCCGCCCGCGGTCAACGAGACGATGAACGCGGTGATGTCCGCGCTGCATGATCTGGACGAGCGCGTGCGCCGCGATTTTTTTCAGGACAGAATGTCGCTGAGCGCCTTCAAGAACCTGCTGGCGCGCACCTTCAAGCTCTACCCGCGCCTCTTCCAGCGCGTGCGCGAACAGCTCGGCACGCGCGGCACGTTCTGGTGGCTGGCGAATCTCGCGGAGTCCATGCTGCATGAACGGCGCGGAGGACGTGCGGTCGCGCCTGCGTTGCTGGATGAAGAGGACGCGGCGGAAAATTTCGCGCGCCAACTGGCGCTCTACCAAAACAATCACGCGGGCGAACCCTGATGGATTCGCCCGCGTGATCGCTTCTCTGAACGGCCTGCTTGATGGTCTGGAGGCAGGCTCAATCTTTCCGGTGGAAAAACTTTAAGCCTCAGTCTCAGGCATCTCAGAAGTTCCGGACGATGCCTCAGGGCTGACCCGGCTTGATGCCGCCCGTATCCGAGGGGTCGGCAGGGTCGCTTGGTGGCTCGATGGGGGGGGCGGTCTTACCGCCCGTATCCGAGGGATCGGCGGCTCGTTCCGGGTCCGGCGGTGGCGGCGGAGGCGGATCGATCTTGGGATCTTCTTGCATCTCAGTTTCTCCTTTATGGTCTGTGAGAGTTATGGGTCAGCGGCTACAACTTCGCTGAGCTGTTTGCGCAACATCTGTATGTCGGGTCTCGA
>JAFBAJ010000212.1 GCA_019247865.1 Acidobacteriota bacterium | reverse complement strand
ATTTTACGGGGAATGATTGCGCCGGTATTTTACGCGGCCTTTAATGAACATGCAATTGCTTGCATGGCCTTCTAATTGTTAGAATCTGAGTAGTAAATCCCAAAAATTATGACACTTGGAACCGATTACATCGTCATCGGCAGCGGCATCGCGGGCCTGCGCGCGGCCATCGAGCTCTCGCAGGCGGGCGCACGCGTGACCGTGCTGACCAAAGACCGGACGGACGAGTCCAATACCGAATACGCGCAGGGCGGCATCGCCGTCGCCCTGTCGGAAGAGGACGAGGTGGCGCTGCACGAAGAGGACACACTGAATGCCGGCGCGGGGCTCTGCGACGAGCGCGCGGTGCATGTCATGGTCGAGGACGGCCCGCGTTACATACAGGAGCTGATGGCGTGGGGCACGGAGTTCGACCGCGAGGGCGGCCGTCTGGTCTTCACGCGCGAGGCCGCGCATTCGCGCCGCCGCATCCTGCACGCGCACGGCGATTCGACCGGAAGAGAGATCGTCCGCGCACTCATCGCTCGCGCGAGCACAGAGCGCGGCATCGCCTTCGTCTCACACGCGGCGACGGAATCTCTGATCGTCTCGGACGGGAGATGTCGCGGCGTGCGTTATCTGGATCCGCTCGTGCGTGCGCCGCGAGAGCTGCGTGCGCGCGCAGTGATCCTCGCTTCCGGCGGGGCGGGGCAGATCTTTCTGCACACGACCAACCCGCAGGTTGCGACGGGCGACGGGATGGCGATGGCTTACGACGCCGGAGCCGAGCTGGCCGACATGGAGTTCGTGCAGTTTCATCCGACCGCGCTCAACATAGAGGGAGCGCCGCGCTTTCTCCTGACCGAAGCGATGCGCGGCGAGGGCGGCATCCTGCGCAACGAGCTGGGCAAGCGCTTTATGTCGCGTTATCACGAGCGCGCAGAGCTGGCCCCGCGCGACATCGTGAGCCGCGCCATCGTCGCAGAGATGCAGCGCACGGCGACGCGCACGGTCTATCTGGACATGACCGCGTTCGAACGCGAATTTCTCATCCATCGCTTTCCGAAAATCTACGAGACCTGCCTGCGTTACGGTCTGGATATCTCGCGCGACCTGCTGCCGGTCTCTCCGGCCGCGCACTATTGCATGGGCGGCGTGCGGACGGACCTGCACGGGCGCAGCACTTTGCCGGGGCTCTACGCGGCGGGCGAAGTCTCCTGCACGGGCGTGCACGGCGCGAACCGCCTCGCTTCAAACTCATTGCTCGAAGGACTTGTCTTCGGCGCGCGCGCAGGACTCGCCGCCGCGTCCGACTGTTTGGCCGAGAGCGCGAGCGGTTTCGAGAGCGCGGAGCCAGCGAGCGAGCCCGCCACGGAGCAGGTCGGTGCGGAGAAGCCGACGGAAGTCGCCTTCGCCGTGCGCAAGCGCGTCCGTCGCCTGATGTGGGAGCGCGTCGGAATCCTTCGCACACGCGAGGGCTTGGAGCGCGCCCTGCGCGAGTTCGAGCAGATCGCGCGATCCCCTTTGAGCCGCGCCTCGCGCAACTTTCTGAACGTCGCCACGATGATCACGCGCTCCGCTCTCTGGCGCGAAGAGTCGCGCGGCGCACACTTTCGCATGGATTTCCCTAAGACGGACGACCAGCACTGGCATGTGCATTCAGTCATTAGCCAGCGCGGAGACGTTTCTTCGAGCCCCCACATGGATTTTTCACTGACGGACAGCCCTTTTTCGGAACGGCTCGCGCCTGAACCGGCTTCAAACAGCTAATTTTGGCTGGCTAAAAGAGTATGGCTCAATACGAACGGCTGCATGAGTGGAAGATGACGCCGCGCGAGGCTGTGTTGTTGCAGAAGGAGCTGCGCGAGCGCGTGCGGCTGGCTCCGCTGACTCGTCCGGTCGAGACGATAGCGGGCGCGGACATCTCTTTCAACAAATTTTCTGAGACCATCTACGCGGGTATCGTCGTGCTCCGCCTGCCCTCGCTCGAAGTCGTCGAAGAGGTCTGCATCGTGAGCGAGACGCGCTTTCCGTATGTGCCGGGACTGCTCTCTTTTCGTGAATCGCCCGCCGTCCTCGAAGCGTGGGCGAAGTTGCGCACGGAGCCGGACGCGGTGATGTTCGACGGGCAGGGCATCGCGCACCCGCGCCGGCTGGGCATCGCCGCGCACGTCGGCCTATGGTTGAAGCTCCCGTCGGTCGGCTGCGCCAAGAGTCGGCTGTTCGGCACCT
>JAFBAJ010000175.1 GCA_019247865.1 Acidobacteriota bacterium | reverse complement strand
TGCGGTTGACGTAGAAGGTGCCGGTCGGACGCCAGACGGCCTGATCCGTCTTGCCGTCGCCGTCGTAGTCGCCCATCACCGGCTGGTCGCCGACGCCGGCCGTGCCGCCCGTGCCGAAGTTGAGCGAGTTGAACGCCCCGTTCGAGCTGTTGAGCCAGTACCACGTGCCGCTCGTGCCGCTTCCGACTCCGCGCCAGACGGCGTAGTCAGTCTTCCCGTCGCCGTCGAAGTCGCCGGGCGTAAGGTAGTCGGTGTTGAAGTTGCCGAAGGACTGTCCCTGCACGCCACCGTCAGAGCTTCTGAGCACATAGAAGGTGTTGGCCGGGGTTCCCGCGCCGCTGCGATAGATGGCGATATCCGCTTTGCCGTCGCCGTCAAAGTCGCCGCGTGTGCTCACATCGGTCGCACCGTTGCCGAAAGGCACGCTGGTAAAGCCTGCCGTCGAGCGCAGGATGTACCACGTCAGCGAGCCGCCGACGTTACGCGTCACAGCCGGGTCACACTTGCCGTCGCCGTCGAAGTCCTGCGAGATGCGCGGGTCATCTCCGGTCGTGCCGAACGAAGTGGTCTGAAGCGTGCCGTTCGAGCTCTTCAGGATGTAGAAGGTGCCTGCGCGCCAGACCGCGATGTCCCACTTGAGGTCGCCGTCGTAATCGCCGGGGACGAAGTCGTCGCCGTTCGCGCCCCACGGCTGACCGGCAAAGCCCGTCGTGCTGTTCTGCAAGTACCAGTTGATCGTGCCGCCGACATTGCGAACGACAGCATAGTCAGTCTTGTTGTCGCCGTCGAAGTCGAGCACTGCGCGTTGACCCGCCGGGCCGCCGCTGGTGATCGTAAAGTTCGCGTCCGACATGTCGAAGAAGATGTTGCCCACCGCTTCGACCTTGATGCGCGCCTGCGTCGTCGCACTGTTCGGGATGGTGACCGACTCCGAACCGTCATTGGCGGTCGAAGCCGCGAGCACGGTCGGGAAGGTCACGCCGCCATCGGTCGACAGCGAGATCTTCACGTTCGCCGCGCTCACAGGCGAGCCGGTGGTGCCGGCCACATCCCACGTCACGGTCTGTAAGCTGTTACCGGCATACGACACAGCCGTGTTCGGCGAAGTCACCTTGAACGGCCCGGACGTATTGCTCACCGTCACGGCCATGTCCGTGAACTGCGTCTGGCCGGTCGTCGAGCCCGCGATGTACGGGCGATTGTCTCTCACCGTCAGGCGGAAGTTTAAGATGCGCGACACAGAGCTCAGAGCTTCGATGTTCGCGCCCGCATCACCACCCGGCAGCGGCGGCGTGACCATCAGGCCGGACTGCACCGTCGACAGGCGCGGGAACATTCTGCTCGGCGAGCTCGTTGGCAGGAACGACAGCCAGTTCGGGCCGGTCGCCTTCGTCGGCGACGCGACGCTGTTCGCACCGGAGGTCGTCGCGTTGTCGTTCTGCTCCCACTGATAAGTCAGAGCATCGCCTTCCGGATCGGTCGCTGAACCGGTCAGGATAAAGGGCGTGCTGATCGGAATGGTGTAGTTGCTGACAGGATTCACGACCGGCGGATGATTCGCCGTCATCGTCGTCGTGATCGGGCAGGTCTTGCCCGCTAAGTTAGTCTGAATCTGTGCGATGTTGGTCTCGTGGAAAGTGTCAATCGAGTGCGGAGCCACGTCTTGAGCAGTGATACCGGCATAGCCCATGATCGTGATGCCCGAGCCGACTTCCTTGTTCTGGCCGCTGCCTTCAAGACTCATCGAGAAGGAATGGTTCGCGCCCATCTGGTGGCCCACTTCGTGCACCACGTAGTCGATGTCGAAGTTATCGCCCATCGGGATGCCGTCCGCAGGAGACGTGATGCCGCGTCCCTTCTGACCGTCCACACAGACGCAGCCGATACAACCGGCGTTGCCGCCGCCGCCCGAAGCGCCGAACATGTGGCCGATATCGTAGTTAGCTTCGCCGATGACCGAGGTCAAGGTCGCCTGCAACTGGCCGTTCCACGAGCCCAGGGTCGTGTAGGGGTCGGTCGCCGGATCGTAATAGATGACGGAGGTCGTGTTAGCAATGAGATTGAGGTGAACGGCGAGGTCTTTCTCATACACGCCGTTCGCGCGCGTCAGCGTCGCGTTGAAACCGGCCAGCACCAGATTGACCTGAGCGGCGCTGGTGGCTCCAAAGAAGTTTGAATATTCCGCGTTGCAGGACTGCGCAAGACGCATCGTCTTGATCTGTCCGGCGCTGCTCTCCGGCGACGCCGTGCGCGGCAGCTGCGAGTTGATGTCGGTAATGGAATTTCTGTCTTCGGTCGAGCATTCCCACGGGAGCGAACCGGTCGCTCTGTGCGTGTTGTACACCGCGTAGACGCCATGATCCTGAGAGAACGGTTCGATGAACTCGTTGTCCGTCGCAGTCCTGAAGACCATCGTCTGCACGCCCTGCGGCGAAATGCTCAGCTTGAGGGTCGCGTATTTATCAGTCACGCCCTGACCGGAGAAGGCACGGATCTCGGGGAAGCGAGCCTGCAGCTCCGGCTCGAAGTTGGAGTCCTCAAAGACCTCGAACTGCTCGATGCCGCCTTTGGCATTGGGGAGCGAGATGACCGTGGAATTACGGGCGCTGCCGTCGACGATGGAAAAAAGTTGTTGGCGTAAGGGTTCGATATCGAGGTTGAATAACTTGAACTCTTCGGGGAAAGATTGTCTGGTGACAGCTTTGTCTTTTGTGATCTCTGCCCGGTTATCAGTATTGGCGGACCAAACGTCCTGATGCGCGTCTGCGGGGGTTGAGATGGCGACAATCGCGACGGCTGAAACTGCGACAATCGCGAGAAGGAACAAACCTACTCTGAGGTTCGACGACCTAAACATAATAAACTTATCTCCTTCGAAGTCTTGTGCCAGGGTTTTTTGGCAAATCTAATGGCTCGTTGGGTGGCTGCGGGGGTTGATGGGCTACAAGTGCAAAGAGAGAGCGGTTCTCCAAGTGCGCGGGAGAATGTAGCCGAGAGCGGCAAAACTGTCAAGTCGAAAAGGGCCTCTCAGAGCCCTTTTCGGTGAAAAATTTTACGGCTCTTCCAGCAGGATGCGCTTGAGGGTGACGAGCACTCCGAGATGGTAAGCGTTGTGGTCTGCGAGGAGCAGTGCTTCGCGCAGGATGGTCTGCCCGTCGCCGTGCGGGAGCGGGGCATAGAGGTCTGTCTGTGTGTTTGCGACCAGCTCGCACATCGCCGCGAGGTCTGCGCGAAAGGCCGCGACGCTCTGCTCCCAGGCGTCGGCGGCGGCGGGCGATTCCGCGCTAGGCCAGTAGCCTTCGGGCCATTTGGGAGAGACGTGCGCGCCGTCGCGGCTGAATTCGAGGATGTCCCACTGCGCGATACGCATGTGCTCCAGGACCTGCCAGGCCGTGTAGGGGAGATGCTCGACCCGCCGGTTGACCAGCTCGCGCGGGAAATCTTTGACGACCGTCTCGAAATCCACATGCGCCCCGCCGCCGCCGAGCAGGTACAGCAGGTGCTCTCTCAATTTTTGCTCGTTGCTCACGCTCATCTCCTCCGGGAATCCGACGGCATCGCTCGAATCTCGTCGGACTCAAAAATATTCACGCCGCGCGGCTGCCTTTTCGCCACCGTGACCATCGCCGCCGCGACCGTGCGCGCGTGGACGGGACGATATTTTTGCAGAGAACCGAGAAAGAGAAAAGAGAAGAGCCGCGAGAGCTTTTCCGCCATGCGCTCGCCGAGCCTGAACTGTGCGCGCTCGCCGAGGAGCAGCGACGGACGAAAGATCTGCACGCCGTCGAACGCCAGCCGGCCGACGGCCTCCTCCGTTTCGCCCTTCACGCGATTATAAAAGAGACGCGAGCGCGCATCCGCTCCGAGCGAGGAGACGAGCAGGAACTGTTCGGCCCCGTTCGCCTGCGCCAGCCGCGCGACCTCGTGCGTGTAAGTGAAGTCAACCTGATAAAACGCTTCCTGCGAACCGGCCTGCCTGATCGTCGTGCCGAGAGCGCAGAAGACATCCTGCGCTCTCATCAGCTCCGCGTATTCGGGCAGCCGTGCAAAGTCGATCACCTGCTGCGTGAGCTTCGCGTGCCGGAGCGGAAGCTGACGGCGACCCAGTGTGACGACGCGCTCGTATGCCTCATCCTGTAGCAGCAGCTCAAGACAATGCCCGCCGACCAGTCCGGTCGCGCCGACGAGCAGTGCCGTGCGTGAGGTCTTCATAGAGCTGAACTCTGAAATTCAAAAACGGCATCGGTCGCAGG
>JAFBAJ010000090.1 GCA_019247865.1 Acidobacteriota bacterium | reverse complement strand
TGGAAGTAGCCGACACGTTTCCCAATGCGAGGATCGTCGTGCCGGGCTACTTCCCGCTCATTTCCGAAAGCACACCGCCACACATCCTGTGGGAGACGGTCAGGGAATGGGTCTTCGGCAGTCAGGAGACCGAGGCGCAGTCGGTCGAGGCGTTTGAGGACGACTGGGCTCAAGAGCCGGGCGCGAGCCAGAGCCCAGGGGGCTTGAAGATGGCCGGAACGCTCAGGCGTCTGGCCGAAAGGTCAAAGGAGTTCGTGCAGGCGTCGAACGATGCTCTCGAAGATGCCGTCAAATATCTCAACGCGAAGCGGCCGCCGCTGCCGGCGCTCCGGCCTGTGCCACAGCCTCCGGAAGCGTCTGCGCGCGCCATGTTTGTGCCGATTCCCTTCGGCGACGATAACGCCTACGGTGCGCCGAACAGCTTCCTCTGGAGGCTCGGCCGCAAGAACCCGGCGCTCACCCTCAAGTGTGCTGACGACAACTTCATCACGAGATTCGTGGTGAACGACGAGATGCAGGCGGAGCGCCCATGCATGTGCGATCAGGCCGGGAGGAAAAACGACGTGGTCTGCTTCCGGGCGGGCGCGTTCCACCCGAACCGCAAAGGCGCGGACGCTTACTTTAACGCTATTAGAGAGAGGCTGGAAAAGATCATCGGCTTTACGGGCTGGGCTCTGAAAGAGTGAGCCGCCGGCGTTCTCTCTCGGCCGACATCTCTGGTCAGACGCGACCCGCAGACTATAACTTTTACCTTTTACCTTTGCCGTCCTTCGTGGCATAATTTCGCGTCAGTGTTCCTGCTCTCGCGCATCAACGGTGATGCGCCTGCCCGTGACCGTGCAGCGACCCGCGTTCGGCTGAGGAGAGAGTGAGGCTCGTTTGTCAACCAGTTAGAAGCCGCTCTCGCGTTTTTGTCAGAGCATCGGGCGCACCCAGCACGTCGCCGGAAGAGACGAGGGTTATCTCCCCCTTTCTACCTCTTCTAGATTCTTTCGCAGCCCGCGCTTCCTTTGACCCTGAAGGATAAGATATGTCTACGAAACTCTATGTTGGTAACCTGTCGTTTCGCACGACGAGCGACGATTTGAAAGAGGCTTTCTCACAGGCCGGAACGGTCGAATCGGCTTCGGTCATCGAAGATCGCGAAACGGGGCGCTCACGCGGCTTCGGCTTCGTCGAGATGGCAACACCCGAAGAGGCTGCGGCGGCCATCGAGCAGTTCAACGGCAAGGATCTGGGCGGGCGTAACCTGACCGTCAACGAGGCCAAGCCTAAGGCTGATCGTGGCGGCGGCGGCGGACGCGGCGGCTACGGCGGGGGAGGCGGTCGCGACCGTGATCGTGGCGACCGTGGCGGCTACGGCGGAGGCGGCGGCGGCGGACGCAACGACCGCGAGCCGCGCTGGTAAGACACAAGCAATCTCACGCAAAGGCGCAAAGACGCAAAGGAAAACGATTAAGTCTTTCTTTGCGTCTTTGCGCCTTTGCGTGAAAATTTTTTACTTTCTCGCCGCCGGTGTAATCTTGAGCTTCACACGCTCGCCCCCGCGCATCAGCTCCACCTCGTATTCCACGCCCGCCTTCATCTCGCCGAGCGCGTAGGTGTAATCGTAGACGTTGTGCACGTCGCGTCCGGCCAGTTTGACGATCACATCGCCGCCCTTGAGTCCGGCCTGCGCCGCGGGCGAATCGTCGCGCACGCCGTCGAGCTTGAGTCCGTCCGAAGAGTCCGCGTAATTCGGAATCGTGCCGAGATAGACCTTAAAGCCCATCGAGCGCCCCTGGCTCTCGCTCTTGGCGACCGCGTAGGCCGGGCGCTCCTGGACCCGGTCAATCAAAGTCACGACGTTTGAGATGAGCGAGATGATCTGAGCTTCGCCTTCATAATTGATCTTGTCGGCCGTGTCCGAAGGCTTGTGATAATCCTCGTGCGTCCCCGTCCAGAAAAAGAGCACGGGCACCTGCTTTGAATAGAACGACGAATGATCGCTCGGCCCGTAGCCGTCTTCGTTGAGGGTCGTCGCAAATTTCTGCTCTGTCGAGCGTGCGGCCATCGTCAGCAGGTCGCGCCAGCCGGACGAGGTCCCGACGCCGCCGATAATCAGCTTGCCATCCTTCAAACGTCCGATCATGTCCATGTTCACCATTGCCACAGTGTCCGCGAGCGGCACGACCGGATGATTGACGTAATAGTTTGAGCCGAGCAGTCCCTCCTCTTCGCCCGCGAAAGCGATGAAGAGCAGGCTTCGCCTCGTCTTCAAATTTCCGGTCTTGAACAGCCGGGCCAGCTCCAGCACTCCGGCGACGCCCGAGGCGTTGTCGTCCGCGCCGTGATGGACTTCGCCCGCGCGCGCCGCGAGGCTTCCTTCGCCGCCGCGCCCGAGGTGATCGTAATGCGCGCCGATAACGATGAACTCTTTTTTGAGCTGCGGGTCAGAGCCTTCGAGGATGCCGATAATGTTGTCCGCCGGAGCGTCCTTGCGCACGATGCTCGTGGCGAGCGTGAGTCGGCTCTGCTCAAGGAAAGAGGCTTTGTTGACGGCATCCATGATCGGATACGTCGCGTTCCCCCCGGAGGCAGTCGCGCTCCTTCTGGCGACGGCTGCGCTTGCGACGCGCTTCTCCAGCTCTGCGAGCTGCGGGATGCCGCTCACGCCTAAGACCTGTGCCGCGGCCTGCCTGGAGATGACGATGACCGGGAGCCCTGCATCGCCCGCAGCGTTGTCGTAAGTGAGCTTTGATAAGCGGTCGTCACGGAAATTGTCTTCGGCCGCGATGATGACCAGAGCCTTCGCGCCGTGATCGCGCGCGGCCACCGCCTTCCAGCGCACGTCCGTATAACGCGCGAAATCGCCGTGCGGGTTATCGCCGTCCGGCGTGCCTTCGAGCACGACCGCGATCCTGTCCTGTAGCGTCGCGTCAGCGTAATCGTCATAGTTCAGGTCGCCCGCCGTGATGCCGTAACCGACGAAGCTCAAAGGCAGCGTGTA
>JAFBAJ010000845.1 GCA_019247865.1 Acidobacteriota bacterium | reverse complement strand
GCGACCGGTCGCACCATCTATATCCTCGACGAGCCCACGACCGGCCTCCACTTCGCGGACGTGCACAAGCTCCTGGACGTGCTCCAACGCCTCGTCTCTTTAGGCAACACGGTGATCGTCATCGAACACAATCTCGATGTCATCAAGAGCGCCGACCACATCATCGACCTCGGCCCCGAAGGCGGCTCGCACGGCGGACGCCTCGTCGCCTCCGGCACACCCGAAGAGGTCGCACACACACGCCGCTCCCACACCGGCCACGCCCTCAAACCCCTCCTCAACGGCGACGCCACACACACGCGCCCCGGCCGCCCCACAACGCGCCAGAAGGGCAAGAAGATCGCGTAGTAATGAACCCTGTTATTTAGTCTATGACGGCAGCTCTTGCTTGACCACTTGCAGCATGGCCGTCGAGCCTTGCTCGCGACCGAGGTGGAGGTAGCGTTCGAGCATCTGCGTTGTGAGATGCGGAAAGCAGAGGCTGTGCGAGGCGTTTTGGTATTGTTCGCCAGCCAGAAGATGAAAGCTCATGTGTGCGCCGTCGTAACGCCAGACTTCGGGCACGCGTGCGGCCAGGTAGAGTCCGAATTTATCGAGGGAGGGATTGGTAATGTCAACTTCGAGCACCATGTCGGGCGGCGGGTGAATCTGTAGATCAATCTCTTCGCTGCCGCGCACGGCCGCTTCATGTGCGATGTAGAAGCAGCTGTCCGGTTCGCCGCCGCGCTCGACCGCCGCGACGCGCAGGGTCATCGCTCCGCAGTTATCCACATTCAAGCCCAGTTCGAAGGCCAGCAGCGTCACAATCATATCCACGAGGCGCGTGATCTGTTCGTGCAGTCGCTTCGGACTCATGATTTCCAACGCTCCGCGATTGAAAGTCAGGCGCACGTTCGTCTCGTCGCCGAGTTCTTCGAGCAGTTGCAGATAGGTCTCCCATGCCACGCCGTAATAGATGCGCTTTTCGGCGGTCGCCGTCGCCGTCAAACGATCAAGGATGTGAGATTCAGCGAGCATCATCAGGAATTATGCGAGCGGCTATTTATCAAGTCAATGCAAAAAGCTACGCGCGAGCGCAGGCAACTCGCGTGATATACTCGCCGCTCGATAACTGTGAAGGAGCTGTGGAACGTGTCTATTTACGAAGATGATTTGCGGCCTTTGAGTCTGGAGGAGGTACACACTTATCCGCTCGCGTCGCGGCCGAGCAAGGTCGGGGTGAAGGATTTCGCGCGGCCTGTGGGGAAGGATTCAACGCTCGCGGATTTTCTGGAAAAGCTGCCGAACATTCTGGCTGTGCAGAGCTTGCGTCAGGTGGCGGCGCAGATTCGTCGTGCGCGCAGGCTTGAGAAGCCGATCATCTGGGGCATCGGCGGCCATGTGGTCAAGACCGGGCTCGCGCCCGTCATCATAGAGCTGTTGGAGCAGGGCTTTGTGACGGCGATTGCGGCGAACGGCTCCGTGCTCGTGCATGACGCGGAGATAGCTCTGGTCGGCTCGACTTCGGAGGATGTGGACGCGAGCCTCGGCGCGGGCGCGTTCGGCGCGGCCGAAGAGACGGGACGGCTCTTAAACGGAGCGGCGGTGCGCGGACAGGCCGATGGGCTCGGGCTCGGCGAGGCGATGGGGCGCGAGCTCTCGCAGCTCAATCCGCCGAACGCCGAGTACTCGCTCCTCTGCGCGACGTACCGGAAGCGCGTGCCCTTCACGGCGCACGTCGCCATCGGCTCGGACATCGCGCACTTTCATCCGACGGCCGCCGGAGCAGCCTTAGGACAGACGACGCACACAGACTTTCGCCTGCTCTCGGAGATCGTGCGGCGCATGAACGGCGGCGGCGTCTACCTTAATATCGGCTCGGCCGTGATGCTGCCCGAAGTCTTCCTCAAGGCCGTCACGCTCGTGCGCAATCTGGGTCATCCGCTGGGAGATTTCACGACCGCCAACTTCGACTTCATACAGGCCTATCGCCCGCTGACCAACGTCGTGCGTCGCCCGACCGCGGACGGCGCTGGCCGCGGCTATTCACTGACCGGCCACCACGAGTTGATGATTCCGCTCCTCGCAGCCCAGATCATCTGCGGCCAGGATTAGCGAAAAGAGTTTGACAGCCGCGCCGCTCATCATTATACTCCCGACCTGAAATTGAAAACCGATTTCAATTTTACCCAATCCACGTCGACGAAAGCAGGCTCTTCAAATGTCGCGCTCAAATCTGTTTGGCCGTCTTTTCTCTCTCTTGCTCATGCTGGCCGGAACCTTCGCCCTCTGTCAGGCGCAGGCCGTCGGCGTTCAATCGACGCTGCGCGGGAAAGTCCTGGACCCGAACCGCGCGGTGATCGTCGGCGCGACGGTCACGGCTCAGGAGAAGAACAGCCCACAGACCTTCACTGCCGCCAGCGATCAGAACGGAGAGTTCACGCTGGCGCTCGCTCCGGGCGAATATACTTTAAAAATTTCGGCCGCGGGCTTTGAGGAGATGACGCGGACTGTGTCGGTCGAGCGCGAAGCGGCCGTCCTGGAAGTGACGTTGCAGGTCGCCGGCTCGAATCTCAATGTGGCGGTCTCCGATGTCCTGAACTATCAGACGGAAGCGATTGGCAGCGCGACCAGGACCCAGACGCCGCTCAGAGACATTCCGCAGGCGATCACGGTCGTCTCGAAGGAGCAGATGCGCGACCAGTCTTTGCAGAGCATCGGCGATGTCGTCAATTACGTGCCGGGCATCACTTCGCATCAGGGCGAGAACAACCGCGACCAGCTCGTGATCCGCGGCAACAGCACGAGCGCAGACTTTTATCTGAACGGCGTGCGCGACGACGTGCAGTACTACCGCGACCTCTACAACGTCGAGCGGATAGAAGCTTTGAAGGGGCCGAACGCGAT
Organism: Acidobacteriota bacterium; assembly: GCA_019247865.1. Taxonomy (GTDB): domain Bacteria; phylum Acidobacteriota; class Blastocatellia; order Pyrinomonadales; family Pyrinomonadaceae; genus JACMLC01. Next base: position 2,309 of record JAFBAJ010000845.1, on the reverse strand, counting down.
GATCTTCGGGCGCGGCGGCGGGGGCGGAGTGGTCAACCGCGTGACAAAGGAAGCGGGCTTTACGCCTCTGCGCGAGCTCACTTTGCAGGGCGGCTCTTTCAGGAACAGGCGCGGCGCGTTCGATTTCGACCAGCCGTTCGGCGACCGCCTGGCCTTTCGCTTCAACGGCCTGTACGAGAACTCCGACAGCTACCGCAAGTTCGTCAATCGAGAGCGTTATGGACTGAATCCGACGTTCACTTTCGCGCCCGACAGCCGGACGAAGATCACAGTCGGCTACGAATATTTTCATGACGGGCGGACGGCGGATCGCGGCATCCCTTCTTATCTGGGCAGACCTGCGGACACGCGTATCTCGACCTTCTTCGGCAATCCGAAAGACAGCCGCGTGCGTGCCGATGTGCATCTCCTGTCCGGGATGTTCGAGCGACAGATGGGGCGCTTTACCTTGCGCAACCGGACGCTCTTCGGCGACTACGACAGGTTTTATCAGAACTACGTGCCGGGCGCTGTGACGGCGGACAAGACGCGCGTCGCGCTCTCGGCTTACAACAACGCGACGCAGCGCCGGAACCTTTTCAATCAGACCGACCTCATCTTCTCAGCCAACACGGGCAGCATCCGTCACACGTTCCTGCTCGGAGCTGAAGTCGGGCGACAGCTCACAGATAATTTCCGCAACACTGGATTTTTCAACAACACAGCGACCAGCATTCTGGTCTCATACGACAATCCGACCATCAGCACGCCCGTCACTTTTCGTCAGGCGGCGACAGACGCCAACAATCATTTGAAGACCAACCTGGCGGCGGCGTATGCGCAGGATCAGTTGGAGCTGTCGCGTTACGTGCAGGTCGTGGCGGGTTTGCGTTTCGACTATTTCGACTTGCAGTTTCACAACAATCGCAACGGTGAAGACCTGCGCCGGATAGACCGCCTCGTCTCGCCTCGCGTCGGAGTGGTGGTCAAGCCTGTGCAACCGCTCTCCATCTATGCGAACTACAGCGTCGCGTACCTGCCGAGCTCGGGCGATCAGTTCTCTTCCCTGACGACCATCACGCAGCAGGTCGAGCCGGAGAAGTTCACCAACTATGAGTTCGGCGTGAAGTGGGACGTGCGCCGCTATCTGACGCTGACGAGCGCGCTCTACCGGCAGAACCGCACCAACACGCGCGCGACCGACCCGAACAATCCGACCGCCATCGTGCAGACCGGCAGCTCGCGCACCAACGGCTTCGAGCTCGCTCTGAACGGGAGCGTGACGCGCAAGTGGATCGTGGCCGGAGGCTACGCTTTTCAGGATGCCTTTTTCACGAACGCGACGACCGCCGCGCGCGCCGGGGCGCAGGTCGCGCAGGTGCCGCATCACACCTTCTCGCTGTGGAACAACTACCGGCTCATGGCGCGTCTCGGAGTGGGCCTCGGCCTGATACATCGCTCAGACATGTTCGCGGCGGTGGACAACACGGTCGTCCTGCCCGGCTACACGCGCGCAGACGCGGCCGTCTTCTACAACTTCAACGAGAAGTGGCGGCTCCAGGCGAATCTGGAGAACCTCTTTGACCGCCGGTACTATCTCAACGCGGACAGCAACAACAATATCTCGCCGGGGTCGCCACGCGCGCTCCGCCTCGGCCTGACGGCGAGGTTTTGAGAAAGTAGATTCAACGCAGAGGCGCAGAGTTCGCGCAGAGAGGGCACGCAGAGGATTTCTGATTTTCTCTGCGTGCCCTCTGCGACTTTTCTGCGTCTCTGCGTTGAGTTCGCCGCCCGCGCAAAAATCCGAGTTGACATTTCTCCGCCTGATTGGCTAGTCTTTGTTTGTACCAGCAGCGTTCCTATCTTTGATTCTGAAGAAGATTAATCTCCATCAGGCACAGGTTCAGGCTCAAGACATGCCTGACGCTGCGTGCGCTTGACCGGCCCCGGTCATTCATCAACTACCAAGCCTAGGGTTCCGCGCTGCATCTTCTCTGGCAGTTCGGGTTAAGTTTTCAACGCTCGTGCATTGCCGTCAATATCTTATTTGTAATAGTAAGTGCGACCGGCACGATTAACTCTTTCCACCCCTCGCGGCGACGTCCGACAGTCGCCTTAGATTAAGGAGAATTGATGTTACGGAAACTTTTTTCGAGAAGAACCAAAAAGCTGACGCGTCTCGCGATGATCGCGCTCGGCATTGGGCTCAGCTTCGCGCTGTTGCTCTCCGGCTCGATGCGCAAAGCGTCGGCGACAGGCAATCAGACGGACACCCCGCAGACGGTCTTTACCAATTCAGCGGCCATTACCATCAACGACGCCTCCACGGC
>JAFBAJ010000838.1 GCA_019247865.1 Acidobacteriota bacterium | reverse complement strand
AAGAGACGCAGCACAGCGGCAGGAATATTTCAGGTCTCCGGCGGCACGCTCAGTTCCGAGGTGTGCTGGATGCCGGTTCTGAGCTCCGGCAGGATGCCGATGCGAACGTAGATCGGGCGGACATCACGCCGCAGCGACGGCAGCGTGGTGGCGAACCAGAGCGCGCCGAGCACACAACCCAGACCTCCGAAGATCAGCGTGTGCGGCGCGCCGATTCTGTCCGCGAGGCTCCCGGCCAGCAGGCTGCCGAAGGGCGCTGTGCCCATGAAAGCCATCGTGTAAAAGCTCATCACGCGCCCGCGCTTGTCCTCGTCCACAATCGTCTGCAGGACGGTATTGCTCGCGGCCATCTGCACCATAAAGCCGAGCCCCGTGACGACCATCAACAGCATCGAGAGCCACAGGCTGCGCGAGAAAGAGAAGGCGACGAGGCCCGCGCCGAAGGCTCCGGCCGTCAGAGGAATGTACTTGCCGAGGCCGAGGACGGACTTGCGCCCGGCCAGAAAAAAGGCTCCGCACAGCGCGCCCACGCCCGACGCCGCCATCAGCAGGCCGAGGGTGCTCGGCCCGCCGCGCAGAATCTCGTTGGCGAAGACCGGCATCAGGACCGTGTAGGGCATCCCGACCAGGCTGACCAGAGCCAGCAGCAGCAGCACGTTCCGAATCGGAGCGAAGCCGGACGCATACCTCCAGCCCTCTCGAATCTCGCGGAGCATGTTGGTCTCACTGCGCGGCTTCGTCACGCGCGGCGTGAGCTTCATGGCGAGAAGCGAAGCGATGACGGCCAGGTAGCTGATGCCGTCGAGCATAAAGCACCAGCCCTCGCCGACGGCGGCGATGACCACGCCGCCGATGGATGGCCCCAGCAGGCGCGCCGCGTTGACCATCGAAGAGTTAAGCGCGATGGCGTTCGGCAAGTCCTCTCTCTTCTCGACCATCTCGACGACGAAAGCCTGCCGCGCGGGCATGTCGAAAGCGTTGATGACGCCCTGAAAGATGCTGAGCAGGATGACGTGCCAGATTTTGATGACGCCGGTCAGCGCGAGGACGGCCAGCGCCAGAGATTGCAGCATCGCCAGCACCTGCGTGACGACCAGCAGACGATGGCGGTTCCAACGGTCGACCAGCACGCCCGCGAACGGCGCGAGCAGGAAGGAAGGAATCTGTCCCGCAAAGCCCACCACGCCGAGCAGCATCGCCGAACCCGTCAGGCGATAGACCAGCCAGCTGGTTGCGATCCGCGTCATCCACGTGCCGATCAGCGAGAGGCTTTGACCGCTGAAGAAGAGCTTGTAGTTCCGGTGCGACAGCGCACGCAGCATGAACGAGAGCCCGCGCTTCTCATTGGCGGAAACGGTTTCCGGAACATCTGGCTGGTGCGTCGCGGGTTTCATAAAACTCACACACACTCTGCCGCCCGCTCATGCCGTGCAGGTCGCGCAAAACTGACTTTTCTATGACCGGCAATTTCGGAGATGGTTTCGCGCAAAGGCGCTGGTGGCGCAAAGAAAAGCTTAAATGTCTTTCTTTGCGCCACCAGCGCCTTTGCGGGAGCTTCTTTTGTTTGGGTTCTCAACTTGACCCACTACCGCATCAACCATTCTATTGACATGCCTCCGAAGCCTAGTTAATCTCCGCTTGTAGCTCCGACAGGTTTGGTTGGTTCATCTCTACTTCCCAAAGCAAATTCACCCCGGCGGCGACAGCAAACACTGCCGGCAGCATTGCTGGCACGCGCGCTCGAAATGCGTAAACAGACGGTCATAACTCAGGAGTCCTTCGATCAGCTGCTCGCCTGGCTCGGCGCAGACCGCGAGCGCGCGGGCGAGAAGTATGAGCATATCCGTCGCTGCCTAATCAAGATCTTTGCCTCTCGCGGCTGCACGGAGGCCGAGTCGCTGGCCGACGAGACGATCAATCGCGTGACGCTCAAGGCAGAGCGGCTCGCCGGCGAATACGTGGGCGACCCGGCGCTCTACTTTTACGGCGTCGCGCAGAAGGTGTATCTGGAATCGCTGCGGAAGAGCCCGGCCGCAGAGGCTGCCGCTCGTGCGGTCACGGCCCCGGTCGTGAATCCCGTGGAGGCGAGCGAGGAGGAGGAGGACGAACGGCAGGAGATGAAGTGCCTTGTGCATTGCATCCAGCAGCTCTCGCCGAACCATCGCGAGCTGGTCGTGGAGTATTACCAGAACGACAAGCGCGCGAAGATAGATCACCGCAAACAACAGGCTGAGCGGCTCGGCATCGCGCAGAACGCGCTCCGCATACGCGCACACCGTATCCGTATGATTTTGCAGCAATGTATGCAGAAATGTCTCAAGCAGGAGGCCGCGTGATGAAATGTACTCTCGCGATTTCGCATAGTATTTTAGAGGGGTTGAATCGCAGAGGGGAGTTCGGCCCTGAATGATGGCACTGACCGAATCTCAGAACGAAATCAGGGAATATCTGCTCGGAAGCCTGTCGGCAGAGGCGCGCGAGCGGGTGGAAACGCGCCTGCTGACCGAAGAGGAGTTCTATGCGGAGCTGGTGGCGTGGGAGGACGAGCTGATAGACCAGTACGTCAACGAAGGGCTCACAGACGAAGAGCGCAGCCGGTTCGAGGCGCACTTTCTGTGCGACCCGGAGCGGCAGCAGAAGATCAGGTTCGCCAGAGCCCTGCAGAAGTATATCGACGCGCAGCCGAAAACTCCGGCCACGGAACCAGAGCCCGTCGCTCCGCCTTCAGTGATGGAAGATGCCTCGCCGGGCTTTACCGAGAAGCTGCGCGCGTTCTGGAGCAGTCAAAGCTGGGGGCTCCGCACGGCTGCGGCGCTCTGCCTCGTCGCCTTCGTCGGCGGCGCATTGTGGCTCGCGTTTTTCCGCGAGCGTGCGCCGCAGACGTTCGCCACGTTCACGCTCAACCTCAGCGCGAGCAATCGCGCAGAAGGCTTCAACGCCACACAGATCAACCTCCCGCTCAACGTCGACGCGCTGAAACTCTCGCTGCTCCTGCCCTCAGGAACGACTGCGGAGAGCTACCGCGCCGAGCTCCTCAGTATCAGCGGCGAGAGCAGCAACGTCCAGGTCACAGGGCACGACGCGCAATCCGTAACGGTCATCATCCCCGCCAGCCAACTGACACACGGCACATACGCGCTCAAGCTCTTCACCCTTAATCAAGGCGCGGAGCAGCGCATCCCAGGCAGCTACTTCTTCAAAGTCTCATAAGATTTCAGCCCGTTGAGGCGATATATTTAGAGCCCGGCTATGCTCACGGCTGGCGTCTTGGGCGACTAAGATGCCGCTCTTCCGGGGCTTCCATTGTTTCTTCTGCGGCGACGATACCAGAGCGGCACAAAGGCCAATAACAGCAACAACGCTCCGCCCGCGACCGTTTTCAGATTGAAGAGCGAAGATAAGAAGCCGGGCCGGGGCGTGATGGTCTGCCGGTACTCGCCCTGCAGGGTGAAGCCAGCCCAGTAGAATGGCGCGCGCCACTGCGGCTTTTGACGGATGCTGTTCTGTGCGGCGCGGAGAGCCTGCGCCGGAGTCATCCCCTGATCGAGCAGGTTCCGGTAGAACTCCTTCATCAGCTCGGCGGTCGCCTCATCGTCCACCTTCCACAAACTCGCCACCACGCTCGACGCGCCCGGGTACATGAAGCCGCGC
>JAFBAJ010000797.1 GCA_019247865.1 Acidobacteriota bacterium | reverse complement strand
CACCATTATAGGAATCGTCCGGACGGGCAATTCTGTCAGCCAGATGGAGGAGCAGCATGGCTGGCCTGTTAATCTTCATGATGTCATGATGGGTTTGCAGGATGGCCGCTAAGTCATGCGGCACTCCCCAGGATTCAAGCAACCATTGACCAACTTGTGAGTGCTCTACTCCGAAAGCGACCACTTCACGTTCCAGACGCTGCGCCACATCCAGGTCTTCCATAAATGTCATCTCTGCCGGAAACAGTGAATTGAACAGCATCTCCCCCACATCATGAAGCAGCCCCAGCGTATAAGCTTCATCCGGGCTGATGATGTTTGTCTGCCTGGCAATCAGGCGCGCCGCCACAGCGCGGCGTAGCGCGCGCTCCCATAATTTTCCCGCGTTGGGACTGAGACATTGATGTTGTGCGAAGCGGCGCTCAAGGACCTCGCGCAGTCGGGCCAGACCGAGGTGATGGCAGGCCTTGTAAAGATTGACGGTCGGTAAAGTGTTGCCGCCTCCGAGATTCGCTTCTCGCAGGACGCAAGCGGCCAATGCCGGTTCGCTCTCAATCTCTCCGATCAGTTCATCCAATGTTAGCCCATGAAGGCTTGATAGCTGCGGAGCTCTTATTAAAAGCTCTCCACAGAAACCGGCGGCAATGCTGGCGCGAATCTGTGCGAGGGCATCGAGGCCGAAGAACGCCCGCACGACCTCCGGGTCGAATTGCAAGCCGCTCCCGAACTTGAGTTGCTCAAGCGCCTGTGCATGAGTCAACGCTCCGCGAAACGGGCGCGGGCTGGTCATGGCATCATACGCGTCCGCGACCACGATGATCCTTGAGGCCAGCGGGATTTGTGTGCCGCAGAGTCCTGCCGGATAACCTGTGCCATTAAAATGTTCATGATGATGGAGCACGGCTTCAGCCACGTGCTCCATCTCCGGAATAGCTGAGAGCATACGCGCGCCGCGCTCAGGGTGAAGCTGCATGAGGCCGCGTTCTTCGTCCGTGAGAGGGCCTGTTTTTAAGAGAATCCGTTCGGGCGTTCCGATCTTCCCGATGTCATGTAAAAAGGCTGCCAGCGAGAGTTGGTGCAGGGACTCTTCATCGAGTCCCAGCCGACGGCCCATCGCCGTCGCATAACCGCTCGTGCGCCGCGCGTGACCATGCACATGCTCATCTTTGGCCTCCAGCGCATCCGCGATGACACGCACAAAGCCCTGCATCATCTTATCCAGCCGCGTCGCGAGGCGTTGATTAATAAGCTCCAGCTCATAGCGAGCTTTACTGGCTTTATGATGCTCAAGTGCGCGGGTGACCGTTAAGCGCAAATCGTCGTTGTTCCACGGCTTGGCGACATATTTATAGACCTGCCCGCAGTTGATCGCCTCGACTAGTGCTTCCACATCCGTATAGCCGGTGAGAATAATGCGCACCGTATGAGGGCGCATCTCGGCGGCGCGTTGCAACAATTCAATGCCGGTCATGCCGGGCATACGCTGGTCCGTAATGATGACGGCCACGTCATGCTGTTCCAGCAGTTTGAGAGCCTCGTCCCCTGAGTTGGCCGTCACCACCTCATAATTGCGGCGAAACAGTCTTTCGAGCAAGCGCAGATTGGCCGGCTCATCATCAACTACCATAACCTTGTAAGACATGAATTTTTCCCTCTGGGTGCTTTAGTTGTTTGGCGCTACCGGAAGCGTGACGGTAAAGGTCGTGCCACTGTCTTTACAGCTTGCGACCTGGATGGAGCCGTTGTGGCGTTCGATAATGCCGTAGATAATAGAGAGCCCAAGTCCGGTTCCTTCGCCAATGGGCTTGGTGGTGAAGAAGGGATCAAAGATTTTGTCCAGATGTGCGGGCTCAATGCCGGAACCGGTGTCGTTAATGCTGACCCGCACCGATTCATCTTCTAATCTCGTCGTAATGGTAACTACACCACAATCCGAGCCGATAGCTTGCGCCGCGTTGACGAGCAGATTCATCCAGACCTGATTAAGCTGCCCGGCATAACAGCTTACTCGCGGCAAGTCGGCATAATCGCGCAGGAGCGTGATGCGATTCGAACTGTAATAGCGCGAGAGCAAGCGCAGAGTGGATTCGATTCCCTCATGCAGCTCGACTTGCTTGAACTCTGCCTCATCGAGGCGTGAGAAGAGGCGAAGATTCTGCACGACATCGCGGATGCGCTCGGCCCCATCCTGACAATCGGTGATGATGGACCGCAGATCAGCAACCGCCTCTTGATAGTCAATCGCTTCCTCAGCGCCCCTCAGCTCAAAGGTTTGAGAAAGAGATGGTGGCGGGCACTCAGAAGCCTTGAGGAAGCGTTCCAGCTCGGTCACGCGCTCGCTGAGCAGCTCCATATTGCCGTAGATAAAGCCGGCCGGATTATTAAGTTCGTGTGCAATTCCGGCGGCGAGTTGACCCAGAGACGCCATCTTCTCGCTATGCACGATTTGTGCTTGAAGGCGTTCCAGCTCAGCTTTACGACGTGCGAGTTCCTGGTTGTGCTGCTCCAACTCCTGTTTGTAGCGCCGGGCGTTGAGCAAGAGGGCGCGTCGCTCCAAAGCTCGTTCGACGCCATGCCCAAGGACATCAAGCTCGCAGGGCTTGACCAGATAATCGTATGCGCCAAGTCGCAAGGCATCCATCACGCGCTGCATCCGGTCAACCCCTGAAATCATAACCACGGCGGTATCAGGAAATTGTTCGGTGATCTTGCGCAGCAGTTCGATACCGCTCAGGCCCGGCATGTGGACATCTGAAATGACGAGCGCAAACGGTTGCCGGGCGAGATGAGCTAAAGCTTCCGGCGCATCGCAAGCAGTAACGCAGACATAACGATCTCCCAGATAACAGGCGAACAGATCGCGGATGGATGCTTCATCGTCAACGATGAGAATGCTTCGCTCGCCATCCTCTAAATCCGGAAGAGGGACGCTATAAGGTGTTATGGCTTGAGAGGTCTCGCAAAAAATTGTTGCCATTTTTATCGCTCTCGAATAAAGATTTCGGAGGTCGAGAAGATGGGATATGCCAAATTATTGGCACGGATCCGACAAAAAGCCGACAGCATTAAACCGCGCGCCCCAGCTTAACATCTTCAACTTGCGCTGATTTCACTAAAAACGGACTTGTGAAAGATGCTGGCCCGGCGGCCCGGCTCCTTACGTCTGACCGGTGCGATTAGCGTGCCATGTAAAACAAAGGATGTGGTGAGGCTAAAGTTGAGCGGGAGACACATCGCGGAGGAAGCCTCCAGGCTTATTCGCATGAAGAGAGATTTATGAATCTTGTTCCTCTACCAGCAAGTGCTCAAACGCTTACGGCGACAAAGGCTGGCTGAACAGGAAGCCTTGAGCATGGTCACAGCCAAGCTGATGTAAAAGCCTCAGTTGCTCTTCTCTTTCCACTCCCTCAGCGACCGGCTTTGCACATTTATTCAAAGACAATGTGTAAATTCAAAGAATTATGCAGCGTTTTTCGAATAAATGTGCAAAGCCGCCGCCATCCGTGAGCGCGTCATCGCCGCCAGAGAGTGCGCTTTGAGCATGAAGGCATCTTCTCGAACTCTCAGATGTCGCCGCGCTTGATTCGCAAATATTGCTCGATTGATAGTGAGAGCGAACGCCTGCTCGAATCCGCAATGACCAGACAGGGACTGTCGGCCAGAGCCTACGACCGCATCCTCAAAGTGAGCCGCACCATCGCCGACCTCGAAGGCTCTGACGAGATAGATGGTCGGCACGTCGCGGAGGCGGTCGGCTACCGCTCGCTCGACTGTACCTGCTGGACCTGATTCAACCTACTCCCAGCTCAAAAGCCAGAAAAATCAATAGCTTATCCCTCGCCCAGGCTTATTTGCAAGAATCTTGTAAATAGGTCTATACTTTTCTGTAAGATTATTGTATATTCCGCGATCAGTTCAAAAACGTTCCTGAAACTTGCCCTCTGGCGGGGTTTGCAGGGTTCCTGCAAAGGCGGCGTGCCGAACGGAGCGATGCTGACCTCCGCAGGGATGAGCATTCCATCTCGACTTAGAGTTGTCCGCCCGTGACAGCCTTAGGGTGGGCGTGTCAATGCTTGAGAACCTTGAAAGGAGGACTCGACATGAGAAGAACTCTTGGACTTTGCTTCATGCTCTGTATGGTGCTGGCTGTGATGGCCGGCCTCTGGCTCACGGAAAGCGAGGCGCAGGCGAACGGCATGGGTGCGGGCGGGGGCGACGTGCCGACCTACTTGGTCCCGGACGCCAAGTTCGACGTGCTGGGTTTGGTGGATGCCAACCGGGCGCAGATTTCCTCTTCCACGCCGGGCGATGGAGCCCTGCGAAATGTTTGGGACGGCTCGCGTGATACGGGCTTCGTCACCGCGAACAACCCCGGCTGGGTGCAGGTCTCTTTCAACGACCCGCGCACGATGCAGCGCTTTCGCACCTACTTTGATCGCTACTTCGTGGAGTATGCAAGCTGCAATACTGTTTACGTGGACTGGTCTGTGGTGGACGGAGACACCGGAGCCATCATCGTCCCGACTCAGAGAGCCTGTCTCAGGCAATGGAGCGAGTATGTCCTGCCGTCGCCGGTCAAGGCCAACCGCTTGAAGCTTAACTTTCAGATAACGGGCGGGAACCTGCCCGCGCTGCATGAGTGGGAGCTGTTCGGCGAGGCGGGCATCAACTCCTTCAGCGTCGCGCCCGCCGTCAATGTGCCGATGGTGGTCGGCGACACGCGGCAGTTCAAGGCTCCGGCCCATAACAACGCGCTGAACGAAAATTATGATATCGCGCGGTCAGTCAACTGGAGCGTGACGGGCGGCGTCGGTTCTTTCAGCAAAGAATTTTTGACGGCGACGGCGCCGGGGGCGGGCCTTGTCAGGGCCACGCTCGGAACGCTGCTCAGCACGAACAGCATTCCGGTCACGGTCAAGGCGCGAAACATTGCGGCGGATATAGATGTGCTGCTCATCGAACGGACGCCGCGTCTCGCCTTTGACCCGAACGATCTGAGCTACGGGAGCGGCTGGCCGACGCCGGGGCAGACCGTGACCTATAAAGCTCACGTCAAGAACTGGGGCACTGCATCCGTGTTGCTTCCCTATCGCTGGTCGTTCGACGGCATTACGCCCGGACAGCCCTCCTACGTCAGCATCAATCCGGGGCAGACCGTCGAGATAGATTTCCCGTGGACGTGGCCGTCGGACGGGCAG
>JAFBAJ010000794.1 GCA_019247865.1 Acidobacteriota bacterium | reverse complement strand
TGAAAGTCCGGGTCTTTGCCGGAAATCTTCTGCGCTTCGTCCCACGCGACCGAGTGGACGCCGAGCAGCGGCTTCCAATGAAACTTCACGAAGCGCGCCTTGCCCTTCTCGTTGACGAAGCGGAAGGTGTGGACTCCGAAGCCCTCCATCATGCGATAACTTCTGGGGATGGCACGGTCAGACATCACCCACATAATCATGTGCGCGGATTCCGGCGTCAGCGAGATGAAGTCCCAGAAGGTATCATGCGCGGATGCCGCCTGCGGGATTTCGTTGTGGGGTTCAGGCTTGACGGCGTGGACCAGGTCGGGAAATTTGATGGCGTCCTGAATGAAGAAGACCGGGATGTTGTTGCCGACCAGATCGAAGTTGCCCTCTTCGGTATAGAATTTGACGGCGAAGCCCCGCACGTCGCGCGCAAGGTCTGTCGAGCCGCGCGAGCCTGCAACGGTCGAGAAGCGCACGAAGACCGGCGTCTTGACTTTCGGGTCTTGCAGGAACCTGGCCTTCGTGAGTGGCGCTTGAGATTCGTAAACCTGAAAATAACCGTGCGCCCCCGCGCCGCGGGCGTGGACGACGCGCTCCGGGATGCGCTCATGGTCGAAGTGTGTGATCTTCTCACGGAAGATGAAGTCTTCAAGCAGCGACGGGCCGCGCTCGCCCGCCTTGAGCGTGTTCTGGTCGTCGTTGATACGCACACCCTGATTGGTAGTGAGGTATTCGTCCCGGCTCTCTTCGGTGTCTTTCGCCAGATCGGCCACCTTGTTCGTCGCAGAACTCTCTTTCTTCCGCCTGTTTTTACTCATCTGTTCCTCCCATGTTCAGTTTTGTTATCTCAAGATTGGAAGTGACGATACCACGCATTCTTGCAGCCTTCCAACGGCTCAGCGCGCTGGGAATTGACTAAAAATTTACTGCTTCCGAATGCCTCAACTTACCGCAGAATATTGTTCGCGGGTTCAGAACGACGGAGGGGGTAGGCCCTTCTGTCGTGTCAGACACTGACGGTTGACGAACCGGGTCTCCTTTGAGCTGGCGGTTGCCGTGCGGCGCGTCTTTGAGTTTGGCGGCATCTGTAATAAATTCTCTGGCAGCAATCACAATTTCATTCGACTCAAGTATCGGAGGCGCTCATGCGTATTGACTCGTTTCGTCCGGCTCTTGTTCTGCTTCTCTCTTGCGCTTTCATTATTCCTGCGGCGTCACAGAGCAAGGATAAGCCGTTACTGGGCTTTGATCCCGAAGGGGCGGCGGCCGAGCGCACGTTGGAGGCCAAGTTCGATTCATTGCTCAAGCGCGAGAATCTGCGCGAGACGATGAAGCGGCTTTCCGCAAGGCCGCATCATGTCGGGTCGCCCTATGATAAAGAGAACGCGGAGTTCATTCTCTCGCTCTTTCGCTCATGGGGCTTTGACGCGCAGATCGAAGAGTTTCAAGTGCTCTTCCCGACGCCGAAGGTACGCGTGCTGGAAATGATCACGCCTGAAAAGTTCACGGCGCGCCTCGCGGAGCCAACGCTCAGGGAAGATTCGACCTCCGCTCAAACGTCCGAGCAGCTTCCGGTCTATAACGCGTATTCGATTGACGGCGATGTGACGGCACAGCTCGTCTATGTCAACTACGGCGTGCCTAAGGACTACGAAGAGTTGCAGCAGCGCGGCATTGATGTCAAAGGCAAGATAGTCATTGCGCGTTACGGTGGCTCATGGCGCGGCATCAAGCCTAAGGTCGCGGCGGAACACGGCGCGGTCGGTTGCCTGATCTATTCAGACCCGCGCGACGATGGGTTCTATCAGGGCGACGTTTATCCGCAGGGCGCGTGGCGCAATGAGTCTGGCGCACAACGCGGCTCGGTCGCGGACATGCCGCTGTATCCGGGCGACCCGCTGACGCCGGGCGTCGGAGCGACGAAGGACGCGCAACGCATCGCGCTCAAAGATGCACAGACGTTGACCAAGATTCCGGTGCTGCCGATCTCTTACGCGGATGCTCTGCCGCTGCTCAAAGCGATGAACGGACAAGTCGCGCCCGACGCTTGGCGAGGCTCGTTGCCGATCACTTATCACTTGGGGCCGGGGTCAGCGACGGTACATCTCAAACTTGAATTCGATTGGAAGACGGAAACCATCCGTGACGTGATTGCCCGTTTGAAAGGCGACGAGCGCCCGGACGAGCTCATCATTCGCGGCAACCATCATGACGCATGGGTCAACGGCGCAAGCGACCCTATCAGCGGGCAAGTCGCGATGCTGGAAGAAGCGCGTGGGCTCGGCGAATTGGCGAAGTCAGGTTGGAAGCCGAAGCGCACGATTATCTATTGTGCCTGGGACGGCGAAGAACCCGGATTGTTAGGCTCCACCGAATGGGCTGAAACGCACGCCGAGATGCTGCGCAAGCACGCAGCCATTTATATCAACTCGGATTCCAACGGTCGCGGGTTTCTGGGCATGGGCGGCTCGCACACGCTCGAAAAGTTTATCAACGAAGTCGCGCGCGATGTGACTGACCCGGAAAAGAAGATTTCAGTTTCTGATCGCGCGCGGGCGGTGCAACTGCTGCGAGGCGATAAGAATGAGCAACGCGAGGCGCGTGAGCGCGCAGACTTACGCATAGATGCGCTCGGCTCCGGCTCGGACTTCACGCCGTTCTTACAACACCTCGGCATAGCATCTTTGAATCTGGGATTCGGCGGCGAAGACGGCGGCGGCTCGTATCATTCGATTTATGATTCGTTTGATAACTACACGCGCTTCATTGACCCGAACTTCGATTACGGTATCGCCCTCGCTGAAGTGGGCGGGCGCACCGTGCTGCGCTTTGCAAACGCGGACGTGCTGCCTTTTGAATTTGGTAACTTGACCGACACGGTGGGACAGTACGTTAAAGAAGTCACGCAGTTGACGAACGACGCGCGCGAAGAGATCAAGGAAAAGAATCTCCGCCTCAGCGATGGGACTTACGCCGCCGTCTTTGACCCGACGCAACCCTTCGTCATGCCGAAAGCGGAACAGCCCGCTCCTTACCTGAACTTCGCGCCACTGGAAAATTCACTTGCACGCTTGCAGGAAAGCACGCGCAAATATCAAACGACGATGATGCAACTCGCAGCGCAGAACAGGCTGCCTGCACAGTCAGGAGCGTTAGACGAAGCCTTGATAAAAGTCGAACGCGCGATGACCCGCGAGCAAGGCTTGCCGCGCCGCCCCTGGTTCAAGCACCAGATTTACGCGCCCGGTTTTTACACGGGCTACGGCGTGAAGACCTTGCCCGGCGTGCGCGAAGCTATCGAACAGCGCAACTGGCAAGAGGCGAACGAACAGATCGGCATCGTGGGACAGACCATCGAAAACGTGGCCGTAGAGATTGATCGCGCGACGACGCTCTTGCAAGCTACTCGTTAACGATTACCGGCAGACCTGCTCCTTGAAGCTGTCGGTTTAAGTCCGGGATGTCTTGAGTCTCAATCGCTCGCCAGCGTTCAGTGAGCGTCAGCACCTCGCGTTGAATAGCCATCACAGCGGCTGCGACTTGCGCTGTCGGCGCGGCGTCAACCGTCTGGATGATCGTGAAGAGCGTTTGCAATCTCGTCAACACGCCGAGTTTGAGCGGCGTTCCCGGGCGGCGATTGCCAGCCTCAGCCAACTCCTGCAACTTTTTATTGAGAGCGTCAATTTGTGCCGCGACAGTTCCCTCGCCCACGCGCGCACGCAAACTTGTCAGCTCCGCGCTGAGCACGCCGAGTCGCTCGTCGAGCGGCTCCAGTTGAAGCCACTCGTCATAGAGTTGCCTGGAAAGCTCAAACTGCCTGAGCAGGTCGGAGGTCGAAGCCTTGACCCTCGGATCCATCTTCACCGTCAGCGGCTGCGTGTAACGCTTACCATCGATTGTCAGAACCGCTTCGTACTCGCCGGGCATCACCCACGGCGCGCTGATTTCGGGCGCGGTGTTGCGATAGACGGCGGCAATCGGATATTCGGGTTTCACATTCGGGACAGGCTGATAGTGCATATCCCATAAAAAACGATGCACACCCGCTGCGGCTGAAAGCGATTGCGGCGGACGCAGCCAGTAGGTCGGGATATTCAACATCGGGTCAGACTGTGGCACGGGGTCTGCGCTCGAATAACGACGCACGAGATGCCCTGCGCTATCATTTATTTCGAGCGTGACCGGCGCAGATGTCGACCGGCTCAAGTAGTAATCTATCATCGCCCCGTCTGGAGGGTTTTCACCGGCGGGAACGTCCGGCGGCAGCGGCGTATCAGTGTTCGTGTTCCAACGGACGCGGAGCGCGGTTTGCGGTCTGAAGAGAAAGGCGCGCGAAGAGGCAGACTTTGAATCGAGCTGGCGAAGCGGCGTGATGTTATCGAGAATCCAGAAGCCGCGCCCGTGTGTCGCCGCCACCAGATCGTCCTCCTTGATGAGCAAGTCACGCACGGAGGTCGCGGGCATGTTGAGCCGCAAAGGTTGCCAGTTATCTCCATCGTCGAAAGAGACGTAGACGGCGCGCTCTGTGCCTGCGAAGAGCAAGCCTTTGCGCAAGGTGTCTTCACGAACGACATTCACAGTTTCGCCGTCGGGGATGCCTTTTCTAATCTCAGTCCAGGAGTTGCCGTTATCGCGCGTGCGGTAGATGTGCGGGCGCAGGTCGTCGAGGCGCAAAGTGTTAACGGCGGCGTAAGCTGTCTGCGGGTCGAAGTGGCTGGCATCTATGATGGAAATTTTCTGCCACGCCGAAACTTGCTTCGGCGTGATGTCCGTCCAATGCGCGCCCCCGTCTGTGGTGAGCTGGATGAGGCCGTCGTCAGTTCCAGCCCAGAGACGATTAATGTCTAAAGGCGAAGGCGCGACCGTGTAAATGACGCCGCGCTGCGTCGGTTGCGCGGTCGGCAGTGAACGATATTTGCCGACCGTCGCCGGGACTGCAAAAGTCTTTCGCGAGAGGTCTGGACTGATCTGCTCCCAGTGTTGCCCGCCGTCCGTCGTCTTCCACAAAGTGTTGGCGGCGAAATAGAGCACGTGCGGATCAACCGGCGAGAAGATGACAGGCTCCGTCCGCACCATCCGAAAATCCGCCGCGCGGAAAGGCTTTGGTAGAATATCCTGCGCCTGAGAAGTGCGGCGATCATAACGCGTGAGCTTGCCGCCATACACGATGTCAGGATCGAGCGGGTCAGGCGTGACAAAGCCATACTCTTCCGCCGCGACCGGCTGCCAATCGCGGAAAGTAATCTCGCCGTCATTCCCGCGACTGTTGATGCAGACCGATCCGCTCTCCTGTTGCCCGCTACAGACGCGATAGGGAAACGCATTGTCCGCTCCGACATGATAGAGCTGCGCCGTCGGTTGGTTATACCAGGAGCTCCAACTCTCGCCGCCGTTGACGGTAATGATCGCACCCTGATCGCTGCCGAGCAGAATGATGTTCGTGTTCACCGGGTTGATCCAGATGTTTTGATAGTCGTCACCGCCGGGCGCGCCTCGAATGCCAGTCCAGGTCTTGCCGCTATCGTTCGATTTCCAGCAGACGATGCTGGCGGAGTAAATGACTGACGGATTCTTAGGGTCGAATCTGAGCACCGGAAGGTCGCCGCCGCCGATACGTGTCGCAGGCCGGGCATCGGTCGTCGCTTGCTGCCAATTCTCACCGCCGTCGTTGGAGAGGTAAAGCCCCACGCCCGTCGTCGTGGCGACCGCCGCGAAGAGGCGAGCAGGCATGCTTGGCGCAATCGCAAGGTTGGCCTGCACGATTTCTTCGGGAAGACCTTTGGTTAAACTGCGCCACGTTTTTCCTCCGTCAATAGATTTGAAGATACCGCCGCCCGTGCCGTTCCAGGAGCCGTTCTCCCAGGGCCCCTCTCGCGCTTCCCAGAGCGAAGCATAGACCGTTTCAGGATTCGCCGGATCGATCTGCACATCAGCGCCGCCTGTGTTCTCGTCTTTATAAAGCACCTTCTCGAAAGTCTTGCCCCCGTCTGTCGAGCGGAAGATGCCGCGCTCTTCGTTCGGGCCATATGGATGACCGGCCACCGCGACGAAGAGGCGGTTCTCATTGCGCGGATCAACGGCGAGCTGCGCCATCTGTTGTCCGTCGCGCAAGCCCAGATGCGTCCAGCTCCGGCCGCCATCCACAGATTTATAGACCCCGTCGCCGACGGAGAGGTCAGGACGATGCAAACCCTCGCCGCTGCCCGCATAGATGACCGACGGGTTTGAAGCTGCGACGGCTAAACAGCCGATGGAGCCTGTGGGCTGCTCATCAAAGATGGGCGTCCATGTCCGACCGTAATCTGTCGTCTTCCAAATTCCGCCATTCACCTGAGCGATATAGAACACGTTCGGCTGTGAAGGGACTCCGGCCACGGCGCGCGTTCTCCCGCCGCGAAACGGGCCGATGCTCCGCCAGTGAAACGCTTGCCCAAACTCCTGTGCTGACTGTTGCGCGCAGGTGATCGTCTGCGCGCCGATGAGTGAGACCAGTAAGAAGAGCGGAGCCACAGAGTAGGTTGATTTTGCTCTTATCATTTTCATAAAGATGTCTTTCCAGAGATAGGTTGGCTTTCATTAAATCATGCAATTGTTCTAAATTCGTGGCGCTGGCGAAGGAGATTTGGGGACTCACTTTGATTGATGATTGCCACTGAGAGAGGCCACAGGTAAAGCCAGTCGGGGTGACAACTTTTTACAATTTCGGTGCGAACGAGTGACAGCTTTCTGTAGAATCTCGATGTATGATCCAGCCCGGTATGTTCCGAGATGCAAACAGCAAACTATCGCTGCGAAAAAAGCTGTTGATACTGGCATCAGTAGGCGTGTTCCTCCCCCTCCTGATATTGACTTATATGCAGTATCGCTCGCTCGCGGAACTCCAGAACACAACCAAGGGCGCATTCAAGGACAACCTTCGACAGGGATTAACCAACGTAGAGCGCCAGATGAAACAACGCCTGGAGGAGATCGCAGCTCAAACCTTGAACCCGATTGGCAGCATACACCTTTCGTCCCCTGGAGCAGCGGAAGAACTGGAAAAATATTTCGCAGACGCAAAGCGTTCGCATCCTGAGGTCAAAGAGATTTTTGCTTTCGCCTCTTCCGATGGCAAGGAAACAAATAGTTATGCGTATCTGTATTCGGACAAATTTGTGAAAACCGCTCAGGCAGCATTCACTCCTGCGCAGTCCCGCATTCTGTCTCTATTTGACAACGCGCGGGTGGCCCAAAGTTTTGTTGACGACAAGCGCAAGTATTTATTCCTGGATCTTTCCTGTCCCACATGTCCCGCGGGCACTCCCATGCGTCAAGAAACATATCTTTTTTATCCGTTGAAGGAGCTCACCAGAGCAGAGCAGAACGGTTTTGCGGGTATCTTATTAAACGAAGGGTTTGTCAGCGATGACTTGATCCCCGGCAGTATAGAAAAGACCATAAATAAATATCATGCGAACACCGCTGCTGCATCAGACATAGCGTGCACGATTAGCGATGAGAACAGCCGGATACTTTTTTCAAACGTGGCGGCTCAAAACGAGTCCTTTCTCCAACTCAACTTTGATCCTCCGTTCTCCAATTGGAAAGTGGCAATCGGCCTGAAGAATACAAATCTCGATGACCTCGCGCGCGACAGTTTTATGCGTAGCGCCGGTGTAACTCTCCTTGTACTAGTGTTCCTACTGTGTGGTATAGCCCTGACCATACGGGCCACCGACCGCGAAGCGCGTCTGGCACAAGCGAAATCAAATTTCGTCTCAAATGTCTCGCATGAACTAAAGACGCCTCTCTCGTTACTCAGCCTGTTTTCTGAAATCCTCGAACTAGGTCGCGTTACCAGTGAAGAGAAGAAGACGGAGTACTACCGGATCATCCGGCATGAAAGCCTGCGTTTGAACAAGATGATCGATAACATTCTCGATTTCTCAAAAATCGAGGCCGGACGAAAAACCTATGTTTTCGCCGCTGTCGATATGGCAGAAGTGATTGAGGATGTGCTTTCCAGCTATCGCTATCAGATCATCAATTCCGGCTTTGACATTCAAACAAACATACCCGTCTCTCTACCGCCGGTCTTAATTGACTGCGATGCGATGGCGCAGGCCATCTCAAATCTGCTTGATAATGCCATTAAGTATTCAGGCAAGGTGAAGCGGCTGACGATCACAGCGGAAACGCTCGGTTCTGATCTGTCTATTGAAATAGCCGATCAAGGCATTGGAATTCCACGCGCCGAACAGTCAAAGGTTTTCGAGAAGTTCTACCGTGTGGGCAACGGGCTGGTTCATGACGTAAAGGGGAGTGGCCTCGGCTTATCTCTGGTGAAGCACATTATCGAAGCTCATCACGGCACCATCTCCGTCGAAAGCGAGGTCGGTAAGGGAAGTCGTTTTAGGATTCTCCTTCCGCTGGCGCCCCTGGTACACACTGCCGCTGGTGACCAAGCCTGAATTATAGGAGAAAAAAAGTTGGCTAAAGT
>JAFBAJ010000604.1 GCA_019247865.1 Acidobacteriota bacterium | reverse complement strand
TCGCAGGGTTGTCGAACTGTCCGGGCGTCCAGCTGTGCTCCGTCTCTTCAGACAAGTCCGCAGCCTTTTTAATAGAGCCCTTCATGCCTTCCGCGCCGGGCGTCAGGACCACCTCCGCGCCGAGCGCAGTCAGCACGCGCCGCCGCTCTTCGGTCACGGTGTCCGGCATCGTGACGATCAGCTTGTAGCCTTTGACGGTCGCGGCGAAAGCGAGCGCGATGCCCGTGTTGCCGGAGGTCGGCTCGATGATGATCGTCTCGCCGGGACGAATCTTGCCGTCACGCTCGGCGGCTTCGATCATCGCCGCGCCGATGCGGTCTTTGACCGAGTCCATCGGGTTCTGCGATTCGAGCTTGACGATCAGCTCCGCCGAATCTTCGTAGGGAATGCGATTGAGACGCACGAGCGGCGTGTAGCCGATCAACTCCAGCATGTTGGCGGCAATCTTCGGGCGTTGGGGCATGGAAATCTTCCTTTCGGGATGTCAGATGAAAAGCGGGCCTTCTGATCTTTCTGGCCGAACTATACCGCGCAAGGATTTACGCGCGCAAGCAAGTCGCCCAGACAGCTTATCCTTCCTGTTTCGGATGCTCTGCGGGAGAAAAAACTTTGGTCGGCCCTTCCGCGCCGAGGTGACGCGTGGTGCCTTCCGTGACGCTCGGCGGAGGCGCCATCAGCTCCGAAGTCCCGCGCGGCGGCAACTCGTTCATGTAGGTCGAGCGTGGCTGCGGAATGGCCGCGGCCTGCGCTCTTTGCAGCGGCAGCTCCTTCCCGGCATTCCTCGCGCGCAGGTACTCCGCCACGCCCCCGCCCAGCATGGAGAAGGCCGGGACCAGCATCCAGAACCACCAACCTCTTCCGTTGTGCGAGAAAGCCAGCGCGAGCGCCACGAAGATGAAGCCGAGCCCCATGAAGCTGTGTTTGATTCCCCTTTCGATACTCGGCCCGCGCCTGTGCCGTCGACGCCGCCAGTCATCATCTTCATCCGGGCTCTGAAGCTGTGAGGCGACCTGCATCTGGCCGGTCATCGCCTGCGGGACGAGGCTGATGTCCGCCCCGCACGAGCGGCAAAACCTGGCTCCTTCAATATTCTGCGTGGCGCACTTGGGACAAAACATTTTTCTCCTCCAAAAAATGGTCTTTGGTCTTTGTGCTTTGGTCTTTGTCCGCGACTCAACCTTGAATATTAAAATTCAAGCGGAGTGATACATCAAAGACCAAAGACCTAAGTTCTAAGACCGTTTTCTTTGTCTGACGGCCTCGTAGAGCACGACGCCGGCGGCGACGCTGACGTTGAGCGAAGTGATCCGGCCGCGCACAGGTATACGCACTAAAGCATCGCAGCGTTCCCGCACGAGGCGATGGAGGCCCGCGCCCTCGCCGCCGAAAAAGAGCGCGCAGGCTCCAGTCCAATCCCACTCGACATAATCCATCGCCGCCTCTGCGCTCGTCCCGACAGTCCAGATGTTGCGCTCCTTGAGCTCCTCTATCAGACGCGCGAGATTGCCCGCGCGCGCGACCGGCACATGCTCCAGAGCGCCCGCGGCGGCCTTCGCCACTGTCTCGGTCAAACCGGCCGCGCGGCGTTCGGGAATAAAGACCCCGTGCCCGCCCGCGCATTCCACTGTGCGGAGGATGGCTCCCAGATTGCGCGGGTCTTCGACGCCGTCGAGCACGACCGCCAGCGGCGGCTCCGCTGTGCCGACACGCGCGGCGAGCGAGTCGAGCAGGTCGTCCGCATCCGCATAGCGCGCGGCGGCGATGATCGCAATGACGCCCTGATGATTCGCGCTCGCGCCCGCTAAGCGTGCGAGCGTATGTCGCGGAGCATGACGCACGGGCACGCTCCGCTGGTGCGCCAGCTCCAGCAGCTCGCGCAGGCGCGACGTATGCGCGCCCTCTGCGATGGTGATGTGTTCGATGGGACGCGTCCCGGCCCTGAGGGCTTCGAGGACGGGCGAGACGCCGTACACCTGCGCGCCCTTCTCCGTCTCAGACGGATGAGCTTTGGCAGTCGCATTGCCGCCGCGTTGTTCATCCGCGCCGCGTGATTGCTGCGTCTCGCGCGCCGCGCGGAAACGCTTGCGCTCCTCGTTGCGGCTCATGAAGTCCACCCCGCCGCGCGCAGCCTGAGATAATGCAGCAGTCTTGAATAGCGCGTGAACTGCATCTCGTTATCACTCGTGGTGATGGCCCCGGTGTTGACGCGCCCGCCCATCGCCTGCCGCTTGAGGCCGAGCGATTCGGTGTGCTGTTCGAGCGGCCAGACGAGGCTCAGCAGAGGACGCGCGCGCAGGTAGGTCTCATCGTAAACAGCATTCTTCGCATGCTCGCGCAGGATCGTCGTCAGCGTCTGAAAGTTCTGCGCGGCCACCAGCGATTTCTTCTCATGCAGGCCGGAGAAATCGAAATTGTCAGCCGCCACGCGCCAGCCGCTCGCGGCGCGGTCCGGATATAGATCGAGCCGCGGCTCATCCGCGCTCAGCTCGCGCGAATCCACGATCTCCTTCTCTTTCTTCCGCGCCATCCGCTCCGAGACTTCGAGCCGTCGCTGGATTCTACGCCCCGCGACGAGCAGCGTGAGGTCCGTCCACGCGACGCGTTGCTCGCTCTGGCTGCCGGTCAGGTACAGAATGAGCGCCTCGTCGCTGAACTCCATCGCGCGCACGCGTTGCGGCGACTGCGCGTCCAGCTCTGCATCCGAGACGACCAATGCTTTGAGGCCGCGCGCTGAGAGCCGTGTTTCGATTGCCGCGGCCTCCTGCGGCGTCGCGGCGCGCGCGAGCGGCAGCGGCAGGCCCGCCTCCAGCATGCGCTCAAGGTCTTCGGCCGGCAGTTGCAGCAGTTCCGAGATTTCCGCCAGAGCGTCTACGTCCGGTCGAACGTCGCCAGGCAAGAGAATGGTGTTAAAGCCCTGCTCCCAAGACTCCATCGGGCGCAGCAGTGGTTTCAGGAGCGCCGCCGTTTCGCTCGTCAACGCGAGCGTCGCGCCGCAATAGAGACAGCTCGCGCGCGTCGGCGGGTTGGCGCGCAGGCAGCTCTCGCACGTCACCATCTGCTCGTGCGTGAACCCGCGCGGCTCTGAGCGCAAAGGCTCGTCTTCGCTCCAGATCGGAGCTGCGTCCTCTTCTTCCTGCAAGTTGCTTTCTCCTCCGCGTGCGGATTATACGCCCCCGGCTGGCTTTCACAAAAAAAACTAGCGCAAAGGCGCTGGTGACGCAAAGAAGAACTTAAAGTATTGCTTTGCGCCACCAGCGCCTTTGCGCGAAACTGTTATCCGGTTATATTAAAGCTCATGTCACGTCGTCATGCTCGAAAAGAGGAGGCTGGGCGCAGGCTTGTGGGCTCACTCTGTCTGCTGCTCGCGGTGCTGCTCTCTTCGTGCGCGACGAACCCAGCGCCCGATCCGGCCGGGCCGCGCGCGGGCGAGGCTCCTTATCCGATCATCCTGACGGACGAAGACAACGGTCGGCAGGAGGCTGCGCTCGCGGCCTGGACGAATCTGTTGCGCGGTCAGGGCATCAATAATCCTCCCGCTCCGGACTTGCAGCCAGTGACGGCCACCGTGCGCAGCCTGCCCGCGATGGCCGAGCCGCTCTACCTCCCTAAGGTCGGCGAAGGCGTTCCGATGACCGAAGATGAGACGCGCGAATCCCTCCGCCGCTTCATCGCGGAGACAGGGCCGCTGCTCTGCGGCGAGGCGCAACAGCTCTCGCTGATCCAGCGCGTGGACGGCGCGAACGGCGTGAAGGAAGCGATCTACCAGCAGCGCCCTTTCCGTTACGGCCTGCGCGGCGGCTACGGTGTGTTGCGC
>JAFBAJ010000068.1 GCA_019247865.1 Acidobacteriota bacterium | reverse complement strand
TCTGCCTGACGAAAACGGTCGAAGACGTGCGGCAGAAAATCGGGCAGGATACCTGCGCCCGTATCGCTGACGGCGATTTCGATGTGCGAGTTGATGCGCTCCAGCCTGACCTGCACGCGCCCGCCCTTAGGCGTGAACTTGATCGCGTTCGAGAGCAGGTTCCAGATGATCTGTTGCAAACGCACGGGGTCGCCGGAGACCGAGACGACGCCCGTGTCCATGATCTTCTGCACGCGCACGCCCTTCGCTTCGGCGGCCGGGCGGACGGCCTCTACTGCCGCTTCGATGAAAGAGTTCGGGTTGAGCTGTTGGATGTCTATCCGCAGCTTGCCGGTGATGATGCGCGAGACATCGAGCAGGTCTTCGATGAGCTGCGCCTGCGCGCGCGCGTTCCGCTCAATCGTCTCGAAAGCCCTGATGGCGGAATCGCCCTCGAACTTTCCGGTGCGCAGCATGTGCGCCCAGCCGAGGATGGCGGTCAGCGGCGTGCGCAGCTCGTGCGAGATGGTTGCGAGGAATTCATCTTTGAGGCGGCTCGACTCCTGCGCGTCGCGATAGAGCCTCGCGTTCTCGGCGGCAGACGCTTCGGCCTCCGCGCGCGCACGCTCCGCCGCCTCGTACAGTCTCGCGTTGTCCATCGCGACCGAAGCCTGTGCGGCCAGCCCCTCGACGATGCGCTCGTGCCGCTCTGTGAAAACACCCTCCTCTGGATGACCGAAGAAGAGTCCGCCCAGCACCTCTCCCGAACGCGAGATGACGGGCACTGCGAGATAGCTCGTCACAGGCAAGTGCCCCTCCGGCATCCCGTAGTAAGGCGAGTTATTTCCGTAGCGCGGGTCCTGTTTCACGTCCGCGATACGGACTGTGCCCTCGCCCGCGAAGGTCGGCGCGAAGATGTCCGTGTTGCGCGGCATCGGAAAGTGTGCGAAGGCCGAGCGCGGGACGCCCGACAGGGTGTAGAGCATGTAGCTTTCGCCGCGCTCGTCGAGCCGATTGTAGAAGAAGGAACCGAAGCGTGCGCCGGTCAGCTCGGTCGCGGCGTCCGTCACCGACTGCACGAGCTTTTGCAGTTCGAGCTCGCCCGCGAGCGTCTGCCCGAGGCGGTTCACCGTCTCGATGACCTCCGACTGCTCGCGCAGCTGCTCTTCTGAGCGTTTGCGCTCGGTGATGTCGCGCGCGATCTTCGACGCGCCGATGATGCGCCCCTCTGGAGTTTTCACGGGCGAGACCGTGAGCGAGACATCTATCAGCGAGCCGTCCCTGCGCACGCGCACCGTCTCATAGTGGTCTACGCGATCACCGCGCCGGATCTGTTCCAGGATATGCGGCTCCTCGTCCGGGCGGTCGTCCGGAATCAGCATCGTGACGGGGCGGCCGATAACCTCTTCCGCCGTGTAGCCGTAGAGCCGCACGGCCCCTGGGTTCCAACTGCGGATGACGCCGTCGAGGTCTTTACTGATGATGGCGTCGTCCGAATTTTCGACGATGGCGGCGGCCTGCAGCAGCCGCTCCTCGGTCAGCTTGCGCTCGGTCACGTCGCGCGTGATCTCAAGGATGGAAGTCATGTGTCCCAGCTCATCACGCACGGTCGCCCAGCGCGTCTCGACGATGATCTGTACGCCGTCCTTGCGCGTGTGCCTCAGCTCTCCATCCCAGTAGCCTTCGCTCCGCAGTCTTCGATAAATCTCTTCGAGCGGGACGGGCGATTCGGTGCGGAGCAGTTCGTGCGGCGAGCGCCCCAGCGCCTCCTCCTGCGTGTAGCCGTAGATGCGCTCCGCGCCCTGATTCCAGAGCGTGATGGCGTTGGCGGAGTCGCGCAGGAAGATCGCGTCGTAAGCCTGCCGGATGACTTCGGACTGCTCGCGCAGCCTCAGCTCGGCGCGTCTGCTCTCGGTAATATCGCGCGCGATCTTCGACGCGCCGATGATCTCGCCCTGCGGATTTCTGATGGGCGAGACCGTGAGCGAGATGTTCACGAACGTCCCGTCCTTGCGCACGCGCACCGTCTCGTAATGCTCGATGCGATAGCCCGCGCGGAGACGCGCGAGGATGTTCGGCTCTTCGTCAGGATGATCTGCGGGAATGAGCAGCGTCACGGAACGACCGATGATCTCATCCGCCGTGTAGCCGAAAATGCGCTCGGCCCCCTTGTTCCAGCTCGTGATAATGCCGTCGAGCGTCTTGCTGATGATGGCGTCGTCCGCCGACTCGATGATGGCGTTGAGCCAGTAAGGAGCCAGTTCTCCGCCGAGCAACTCGATGAGTCGCGTTTCCGTTGTCTTTCGGTCAGATGTATCTCTCGGAAGAGACCCGCTGGACATAGGCACACTTATCAGGTGATCGTCGCCGTCTGGAAGTGATGGGGGTTTAATAGATAGACTATAACAAGTACAGAGAAGCGGGGGCAAGCTGCTTTCTCTCTCTGTTCGGTTTAATGCTATGCTGGCGCACCACTTCACCGGCTGAGATCAAAGAGACAGAGTTGAAGAACCATGATTTAACAGCGGGTCAGCTATTGCAAAGCCTGATCGACGCGGGCGTTGACGGGATGCTGGCGTTCGACCGCGAGTGCCGTTACACGGTCTGGAACTCGGCGATGGAGCGCATCTCCGGGATGAAGCGCGAAGAGGTGGTCGGACGCCTCGCCTTCGAGATCTTCCCCTTCCTCGTCGCGACGGGCGAGGACAAATATTTCTACGAGGCTCTGGCCGGGCGGAGCACGGTCGCCGCCGCGCGCCCCTACACTATCCCGGAGACCGGGCGGCGCGGCCTCTTCGACGGTTACTACGCGCCCCTCTGCGACGAGCGGGGCGAGATCATCGGCGGAACCGCCATCATCCGCGACATCTCCGCCAGCCACGAAGCGCAGGAGGCTCTGCGCGTGAGCGAGGAGCGCTACCGCGCCTTCATCACCAACAGCTCGGAAGGCATCTGGCGCTTCGAGCTGGACGAGCCCGTCTCGATTCACCTCCCCGCAGACGAACAGATCGAGCTCTACTATCGGCACGGCTATCTGGCCGAGTGCAACGACGCGATGGCGCGCATGTACGGCTACCAGCATCCGTCCGAGATCGAGGGCGCGCGGCTCGGCGACCTGCTGGTCCGCGAAGACCCGCACAACGTCGAGTACCTGCGCGCCTTCATCGCTGCGGACTATCGCCTGACCGACGCCGAATCGGTCGAGGTGGACCGCGAGGGCCGCCGCCGCTATTTCTCCAACAATCTGGTCGGCGTCATCGTGAACGGCTGCACGGTCAGGGGCTGGGGGACGCAGCGAGATATGACGGAGCGCAAGCGCATCGAGGATGAGCTGCGCGCGACCAAGCAGCGCCTGCAACTGGTCGCGGATCACGCGCCCGTTCTGATCACGTATTGCGACGAGCAGCTAACCTACAAGTTTGTGAACAAGCCCTACGCCGCGCGCTTCGGCCTGCATCCGTCGCAGGTCGTCGGCAAGACCTTTCCCGAGGTGATGGGCGAAGAGGCTTACGCCGTCATCGAGCCTTACGTGGATGCCGTGCTGCGCGGCGAGCGGGTCGCGTTCGAGATCGAAGTCCCGTACGCGGGTCTCGGCGCGCGCCACATGTGGGCCGCCTACGAGCCGGAGGTGGACGCCGCGGCGCGTGTGACGGGCTTCGTCGCCGCGATTCTGGACATCACCGAGCGCAAGCGCGCCGAGATGGCTCTGCGCGAGAGCGAGGAGCGTTTCGCGAAGGCTTTTGAAGCCAGCCCGCTCGCCTCGACCATCACTTCGCTGAAGACCGGGCGGCTGCTCGAAGTCAACGACACCTTCACACGCCTCTCGGGCTACACGCGCGAAGAAGCCGTCGGCCGCACGACCTCGGAGCTGGGTCTGTGGAAGCAACCGTCCGACCGCGAGGAGGAGCTGGCGCTGATCTACGAGCGCGGGCAGTTGCATAATCTCGAATACCGCTTTCGGATGAAGGACGGCGTCGAGCGCATCGGGCTCCTCTCGGCCGTGCGGATCGAGCTCGGCGGCGAGCCCTGCGCGCTGACCGTCATCAAGGACATCACCGAGCAGAAGCGCGCGGAAGACGAGCGCGAGCACCTGCTGGAGCGCGAGCAGGAATTGCGCGCACGCGCGGAAGAGGCCAATCGCCTCAAAGATGAATTCCTCGCAACCATCTCGCACGAGCTGCGCACGCCGCTGACCGCCATCCTCGGCTGGGCGACGATGATGCGCTCGAACAGCCTCGACGCGGAATCCCTCGCCCGTGCACTCGAAACCATCGAGCGCAACGCGAAGAATCAGAAACAGATCATCGAAGACCTGCTCGACGTCTCGCGCATCATCACCGGCAAGCTGCGCCTTGAGATCAAAGCGGTCGAGCTGGCTTCGCTGATCGAATCCATCGTCGAGTCGCTGCGCCCGGCCGCCGCAGCCAAAGGGGTGCGCCTGCACAAAGTTCTGGACGCGGGCTGCGAGCCCGTGGCGGGCGATGCCGCGCGCTTGCAGCAGGTCATCTGGAACCTGCTCTCGAACGCGATCAAGTTCACACCCGGCGGCGGAGAGGTGCAGATCAGCCTGACGCGCGCGGGCTCGAACGTCGAGCTCAAAGTCAGCGACACAGGGCAGGGCATCAGCGGCGAGTTCCTGCCGTTCGTCTTCGACCGCTTTCGTCAGGCCGACAGCTCGACGACGCGCATGCACGGCGGACTCGGACTGGGCCTCGCCATCGTGCGCCACCTGGTCGAGCTGCACGGCGGAACCGTCCGC
>JAFBAJ010000067.1 GCA_019247865.1 Acidobacteriota bacterium | reverse complement strand
CGTTATTAAAGTGCAGGACGTTCCAGCAGCCGGGCGTCTCGCGGCGCGCACGCGCGAGGTCAAAGGCCGCTTCCACATGATTCGTCTTCATGGCCTGCATCTTACAGCTCATTGAGCGAGCACGGCGACGGCTTCGATCTCGACCAGCGCATCGAGCGGGAGCCCTGCGACGGCCACGGTCGTGCGCGCGGGCTGTGCTGTCCGAAAGAATCGCCCGTAGACCTCGTTCATGGCGGCGAAGTCCCGCATGTCCAGCAGGTAGACATTGGCTTTGACCACCTGCTCAAGCCCGAGCCCGGCGGCTTCGAGGATGGCCGAGATATTTTCCAGCACGCGCTCGGTCTGCTCCGCGACATCCGCGCCGACGAGCTTGCCCGTCGCGGGATCGAGCGCGGCCTGCCCGGACACGTAAACAAACCTGCCGACGACGAGCGCCTGCGAATAGGGGCCGACCGGGCGCGGCGCTTTGTCGGTCGTGATGATCTTCTTTTCAATGTTCATGAATTTTGATCTTCTCAAAGTGCGCGCCTCAGCCGACGGCTGCTTTCGCTCCGAGCCGTAAGCGACGAGCAGGAAGGCCCACGCCAGTTGTAAGAATCTGCGAGTTGTCCTCATTCTCAGACCTGTTCGGCCACAGAGAGGCAGGAGGCTTTCACCGCCGCCTCGCTCGACGGATACAGTTCCAAAAGCTTCTGCCACTCGCCGCTCAGCGCGTCGAAGCTGCGCGTGGCTTTCCACTTCGCCACGCCGAGCCAGTAGAGCGCGTCGGCGGCGATGAAGCTCTGCGCATGATGCTCCGCGATGTCATCAAAAGCCTCTACGGCCTCTGTCAGATTTCCCGACAGCAGCGACACGCGCGCACGCGCGAACTTTGCACGCGCCAAAAATTCTGCGGGCGGCAGGTAACCGACCCAGCGGTCAAGCTCCAAACCCTTCGCGTTGAGCACAGAGACGGTCGGCGTCCAGATCACGCCGCGCCGGTCGAACAGCTCCTGAAACTCTCTCTGATTGAGCTGCACCGGAACGAAATTTCGATTCACATATGCGGCGACTTCCCGGTCCGGGTACGTGTTGTTTTCCAGCGACACACAGCCGACGCACGTCGGCAGGTCGCTCCAATCCAGGAGCACCGGCCGGCGCTCTTTCCCTGCACGCCAGAGAGCGTCCGGCAGACTGTGCAGCCACGGAATCAGATCGCTCATGTCATCTCCTTTATTCAAAGCATCAGACGTTCGGCTTCCACTTCAACCACTCGCCGGGCTTGAGCAGCTCGACCGGCTGCTTGCGCCGCCGCGCCGTCGCCAGAAAAGTCTTTTCGGCTTCGGGGTATTCGACGTAAGCGGCCGGGTCGTTGAAGCCGTAGTGAATGGGCACGACGAGCTTTGCGCCCATGACGACGCCCGCGGCGACGGCCTGCTCCGGCGTCATGTCGCCGGGGACTTCGCTGTTCGGCGTGACCGCAGGGCCTTTGAAGACGACGCCGTTGATCGGAAGAAAGGCTGCGTCGAACGGGCCGTACTGGCGACCGATCTTCCACCACGCGCCGTGCCACTGCGTGTCGCCGCAGTGGATGATGCGTCGTCCGCCAGCCGTCACGACCCACGAGACCTGATCGTCGTCGAAGGCATCAGAGGCAGGCACTGGAGCCAAAGTGAAGTTGTCATACGAGACCGGCTCGTACATCGCCAGAGGCCGCGTCCTGAAGCCGCGCGACGAAACCAGCTCGGCGATCTTGTCGTGACAAAAGACTGGCCCCTGCGTCTTCTCGAAGATCGCGCTGATGGCCTTTGGGTCGAAGTGGTCGTTGTGCGCGTGCGTGATGAGCACTGCGCGGCGAGAGGTCTCGACCTGCATCGGGACAAACACAGCGTCCTTCCACGCGCCCTCCCAGATATCCGTGCTCAGAGGGTCTATGAAGATGGTCGTGTCGCCGGAGACGAGTTTCACACCGGCCCACGTGAGCCGTTGAGCTTTCAACTCGTCTGTCTGAACGCCCAACGCATTGCGGGCTGTGATCGTCGCCATCGAGGCCAGCGCCGTCGCCAGCAGCGTCCGGCCGCCGCGCGCGAGGAACTCTCTTCTGCTCAAACCTTGTGTGCCTGTGATGTGTGCCATGTGAGTCGTCTCAATGTGCAGCGACGCTCGCAGATGCTCGCTGTGCCTTCTCTTCGCGAAAGGCCAGCCCGGTTTGCAGGAAAGCTTTGATGAGCGGATGCGCGCCCTCCATCATGATGTGGCCTTCGGTGTAAGACGCGCCCGGCACGAAGAGCGTGCCGAGGTAAAAGCGGTGCGACGGCAGTTGCAGCACACGCGGCTCGCCGTCCTGATCCGCGCCCACGACCTTCAGGCCGCTCTCGTCCACCGCGCGCTGGAACTCCGGATTGATGCCGAAGTTGCAGTAGTAATATTCCTCTATCTCCGTCGTCCCGTAGATGCGCGCCGGGAGACTGTCCGGTTGAAGTTTTATCTTCAAGACCTGCGACGCCACCGGACAGACGAGCGCGGTGAGCAGCAGCGTTTTGGCCTCCGGGTCAGATTCCTGATGCGCCGCGTCAGTGATGCCCATCACGTTGCGCGCGTACTCCAGCACCATGTGCTGGAACCCGGCGCAGGTGCCCAGGAGCGGCCAGCCCCGCTCGCGCGCGAAGCGTATTCCTCTGAGCGCGCCTTCGAGACTGAGGTACGGGCTGCCCGGGCTGGCCCACAGCGCGTCCGCCAACGACAACTGCGACTCGGCGTCTGCTCCTTCGAGCGACGGCGTCGCGATCCAACGCACTTCCGCGTTCACAGACAGTTCCTCCGCGGCACGCCGGATCATCTCCAACGCGGCATGCTGCGGGCGCTGGTATTCCGGCAACTGGTCTCCGATGAGGCCGATCATCAACGTCTGCTTCATAAACTTCTCTCCTTATCACACAAACTTCCGCGAGAGCGTCGGCATGATAGGCCCGCACGGCTTTTGAAGTCTTGAGGCCGCCGTTATTATTTTTTAGTTTTTCTTATTTCGTGCGAAAAAGAATTCTTGACTATTCGTTCCAGAAAGAGTATAAGTGCGGTTGAGGCGGAGAAATTCAGATGGCGCGGCATAAAGAGTTTGACCGGGACGAGGCGCTTCAGAAGGCGATGGAGGTCTTCTGGGAGCGTGGTTATGAGGCCGCGTCGATACAGGACCTGGTCGGGCACATGGGCATCAATCGGCAGAGCCTCTACGACACCTTCGGCGACAAGCACGCCCTGTATTTGCAGGCACTTGACCGCTATCGTGAGGTCGAGGGCGGGAAGATGTTCGAGCTGCTGGAGCGGCCGGGCTCGGTCAAAAAAGCCCTCCGCCAGTTGTTCCAGAGCGTCATCGAAGGGGCGCTCTGTGAGGGACAGCGGCGCGGCTGTTTTATCGGGAACGCGATGTCCGAGCTGGCCGGGCGCTGCCGTGAGACGGCTGCGAAGACCTGCGGCAACATGGCTGCCGCAGAGGAAGCTCTGCACCGCGCGCTCCTGCGCGGGAAGAGAGAGGGCGAGATCAAAGGGGGCCGCGACCTGCGCGCCGTCGCACGCTTTCTCTACAGCAGCATGCAGGGCCTGCAACTGATGGCGAAGGCGTCGCCCGACCGCAAGACGCTCGAAGATGTCTTGAAGGTGACGCTCTCCGTGCTCGATTAATTTTTTTGACACATTCTGGAATAAACGTTCCAGATAAGAGACTGAAAAGGAGAATGCAGATGGGCAAGTTGGAAGGCAAAGTGGCAGTCATCACGGGCGGGAACTCCGGCATCGGGCTGGCGACGGCGCAGGAATTCAGCCGGGAAGGGGCGCGTCTGGTCATTTCCGGGCGCGATCAGAAGACGCTCGACGTGGCTGCGCGCGAGCTGGGCGGCGAGGTCTTAGCGGTGCGCGCAGACGCTTCAAATCTGGCGGAGCTGGACCGGCTCTTCGCCGCCGTCAAAGAAAGGTTCGGCAAGATCGACGTGCTCTTCGTCAACGCCGGGATCGCCAAATTCGCGCCGCTCGACGCCGTCACCGAAGAGTTGTTCGATCAGGTGCTGGACATCAACTTCAAGGGCGCGTATTTCACTATCCAGAAGGCGCTGCCGCTCCTCAATGACAACGCTTCGATCATCCTCAACGCGTCCATCGCGGCTCATCTGGGGCTGCCCGATTCGAGCGTCTATGCGGCGAGCAAGGCCGCGCTGCTGACACTGGCGCGGACGCTGTCGGCTGAGCTGCTGAGTCGCGGGATACGCGTCAACGCCGTCAGCCCTGGCCCGATCAGGACGCCGATCTTCGACCGCTTGGGTTGGACGCCGGAGGTGGTGGCCGAGACGGCGAAGAGCTTTGAGAAGCAGGTGCCCTTAGGGCGTTTCGGGCGGCCCGAAGAGATAGCCAGGACAGTGCTCTTTCTGGCTAGTGCCGACTCCTCTTTCCTGCTCGGCACAGAGATCATCGCCGACGGAGGAACGAGCCAGCTATGATTGACAGGCGACGCGTCGGAATCAAGATCATCAAGCGCGCCGCAGCGCGTGACACCGGGGCAGCTCTCGCGGAAAATCGACAGGCAGTCGTAAAGCCGCAGCGGGATGCTGTCGCGGTGGTCACGAGTTGGGTGCGTGAGCTGCGCCGGAAGAAGGCTGAAGAAACCACCGGCTCCTTTGAAAGGCTGTTCGGCAGAGCGGCCTGAAGTGGAAGCCCTTCGATGACAGTTTGAAAGGATGATGAAGAGATGAAAATAGGAATTATCGGCTCCGGGAATATAGGGGCGAACGCCGCACGGCTCTTCGTGCGCGCCGGACACGAAGTCGTGCTCAGCAACTCTCGCGCTGGCGTCGGCCTTGAAGCTCTGCTGGCGGAACTGGGCGCACAGGCGCAGGCGGCGACCATTGAAGAAGCTGCGCGGCAGGGAGAGGTGTTGCTGGTCGCCATTCCCTTCGGCAAGTTCAGGACGCTTCCGGCGGATGCCTTTCAAGGGAAAGTCGTGATCGATGCCGGGAACTACTATCCTGACCGCGACGGCCATTTCAGCGAGCTCGACCGTGATGAATCCACTTCGAGCGAGCTGCTCGGATTACACTTGAAGGGAGCGCGTCTGGTCAAAGGCTTTAACACCATCTGGTTCGAGCACCTGCGGACGCAGGGCAACACAGAGTT
>JAFBAJ010000425.1 GCA_019247865.1 Acidobacteriota bacterium | reverse complement strand
CTCTCCGTCAAAGGGCGAGGTCACGTTTGAGAGCCTCGTCACGGCGCGCTGCAATGTCATCACCTCCGGCGTCGTCGCGCGCCGGCAGGTGATTCTGGATGTCGGGCTGTTTGATGAACAGTTGGTGCGTGCGCATGACTTCGACCTCTGGCTGAGGATGGTGCGTCACGGCGCGCGCGCAGCATACCAGCGCAAGGTTCTGCTCAAGTATCGCGTGCGCTCCGACAGCCTCTCGGGCGATTCGATCCAGCGCGTCGAAAGAGAGCTCGAAGCTTACGCCAAAGTCGAGCAGCATCTGGCCCTGACGCCGGACGAGCACCGTTTGATGGAGAGAGAAGTGCGGCGGCTGCAAGCCTCGCTGCTGCTGGAGCGCGGCAAGCTCTATCTCTCGCACGAAGAGTTCGAGATGGCTGCGCGCGAGTTTCGCGCCTCGCACCGGATGCATCGCAACTGGAAGCTGCCGCTCATCGTCATAATGTTGAAGTTCGCGCCGCACGGATTGCTGCGCATTTACCAGAAGCGGAGACCGCCTGAGACGCAGCAGGTCTGAGGCTTTGTGAGTTTGATGAAACTGACCGTCGCCATCCCGACCTACAATCGCGCAGAGCTGTTGCGGCGCACGCTCCTGAGCCTCGCCGCCGCAGAGCATCCGCGCGGCCTCGAAGTCTGCGCGCTGGTGGTGGACAACAACTCGACGGACGAGACGCGCCGCACGGTCGAAGAATGTCAGCAGCAGCTCGACCTTGAGATTCGTTATCTCTTCGAGCCGCGACAGGGCAAGTCGCGCGCTCTCAACACCGCCATCGAAACGGCCGACGGCGACCTGCTCGGCATGATCGATGACGATGAAGAGGTCGCGCCGAACTGGCTCACGGCCATCGCGGATGTCTTCGGGCAGCGCTGGACGGAAGTGGATTTCATCGGCGGGCGCTACGTCCCGCAGTGGGAGCTTGAGCCGCCGCGCTGGATTCCTAAGCAGTACACGGGCGTCGTCGGCTTCAGCAATCCGGGCGAAGAGGAGCTGCCCTACGGCTCTTCCTTCAAGGGGATGATGCCGGGCGGCAACGCGGTCGTGAAGCTCTCCGTCCTGCGCGAGGTCGGCGGGTACAACGAGAGTCTCGGGCCGGTCGGAAAGAACCTCATGGGTTGCGAAGACGATGACATGTATCATCGCCTGCTGGACGCCGGAAAGCGCGGTCTGTATTGTCCGCAGCTCAATATCTATCACCGCGTCCCGGCGTATCGCCTGACCAAAAAATATTTTCGCAGGTGGTGTTACGGGTGGGGCGCTTCGCAATCCGTGATCGACCGCCACCGGGCGGAGTACACCGGGCCGCGCGTCCTCGGCGTGCCGCGGTATCTGTACGGCGACGCCGCGCGCGGGGCTCTGCGGATGGTCGGCTCGCTCCTGAGGCTCGACCGCGACGGGGCCTTCGCCCACGAGCTCTCGCTGTGGGTGCTCGCGGGCTTTTTCAGGGAAAGAAAGGAAGGCCGCGTGTTGCGTGCGGAGGCTGTGGGGAGATGAGAAAAGCAATCTCACGCAAAGGCGCAAAGACGCAAAGAAAAAGATTCAAGACATGGAGGCGCTCAACACCTTCGCGCCTTTGCGCCTTTGCGTGAGACTTTTGTTATGAGTTCCAACGTCCTGACAACAGATTCGATGAGCAAGCCGCGGCGCGTGCGCGTGCTGCGTGCGCCGACGTTTTCGCCGCTCAGTCTCGTCGGCAACCTGCGCACGCTCTGGCAGTACCGCGACCTGCTCCTGACGCTGACCATGCATCGCATCAAGGTGCGGTACAAGCAGTCTGTGCTCGGCATCGCGTGGGCGATCCTGCAGCCGCTCTCGCTGATGCTGATCTACACGCTCATCTTTTCGTTCATCGCCAAAGTTCCGACGGGCGACACGCCGTACGCGATCTTCGCCTACGCCGCGCTGCTGCCGTGGACGTACTTTGCGACCTCTGTCGGCAACGCGACCAACTCGCTCGTGAGCCATTCGGAGCTGGTCACAAAGGTCTATTTCCCGCGCGAGATACTGCCGCTGAGCTACGTCATCGCGGCGCTCTGCGATTTTCTCATCGCGTCGAGCGTGATGGCCGGATTGATGATCCACTATCACGTCTCCGTGACGATCAATGTGCTGTACTGCGTGCCGATCATTCTCGTCTTAACGCTCTTTATCGGGGCGACGACGCTGATTCTCTCGGCCACGCAGGTGCGTTTCCGCGACATCGGGGTCGCCGTCCCGCTCCTGCTCCAACTGTGGATGTTCGCGACGCCGGTCGTCTATCCTTTGAGCGCCGTGCCGGAGAGGTTTCGCGCGCTCTACGTGCTCAACCCGATGGTCGGCACGATCGAGAATTTTCGCCGCAC
This sequence comes from Acidobacteriota bacterium, assembly GCA_019247865.1. Classification (GTDB taxonomy): domain Bacteria; phylum Acidobacteriota; class Blastocatellia; order Pyrinomonadales; family Pyrinomonadaceae; genus JACMLC01. The sequence goes on along the minus strand of JAFBAJ010000425.1, from coordinate 2,239 downwards.
GGTCTTGCAGGGACTCGCGCCGGATTTCTACACGCTCGGACTTTCCGCGGCGGTCTCCGTCGTGCTGCTCCTCGTCGCCTATGTCTATTTCAAGCACGTCGAGGCGACGGTGGCCGATCTGGTTTGAAAAACGGACTTAGGACTTAGGACTTTGGTCTTTGATGTCTGACTCAGCTTGAATACATCATCCAAGATTGAGAAGCTGACAAAGACCAAAGACCAATTGAGGAATTAATCGTTGATTGATCTCAAGCTCAATCATGTCTCCAAGCGGTATCGCCTGCGGCGCGAGGTCGAGGGCGATGCGTCGCAGCATGTCCTGTTGCGCAAGCTGCAGAGCCTGCGGCGGCGCTCCGAAGAGTTCTGGGCCGTGCGCGACGTGACGTTTGAGGTCGAGCGCGGCGAGGCGCTCGGCATCATCGGCCACAACGGAGCCGGGAAGAGCACGATTCTCAAACTGCTTTCCAACATCACCGCGCCGACGACCGGCGAGATCACGATCAACGGCCGCCTCTCGGCGCTGATCGAAGTCGGCTCAGGCTTTCATCCCGAACTGACCGGGCGCGAGAACATCTTTCTCAACGGCTCGATCCTCGGCATGCGGCGGCGCGAGATCGCTAAAAAATTCGACAGCATCGTGGACTTCGCGGGCGTGCGCCAGTTCATAGACACGCCGGTCAAGCGTTATTCGTCGGGCATGTACGTGCGGCTCGGCTTCTCCATCGCCGCGCACCTCGACCCGGACATCCTGCTCCTCGATGAAGTCCTCGCGGTCGGCGACGCGGCCTTTCAGGCCAAGTGCCTGCGCCGCATCACGGAGCTCAAAGAAGCCGGGACGACCATCGTTTTTATCTCGCACGACCTCGGAGCGGTCGAGCGCCTGTGCGACCGCGTGGTGCTGATGCGGCGCGGAGAGATCGCCGCGAGCGGCGAGACGCGCGCCGTCATCGCCGAGTATCAAAGAGCCTCTGCAGACCTCAACGCGCCCGAGCAGAAGAATGAGAAGGAAGCTCTCTCCGACCGCAAAGCGAAGATCAACGCCGTCGGTTTTTACGATGCGGAAGGGCACGAGCTGGTCGCAGCCGAGACGGGCGGCCCGCTCATCGCGCGCATCAACTACCTCGCGCACGAAGCCGTGGAGGACGCGGTCTTCGAGCTCTTCTTTTACACGGGCAACCGCGAGTTGCTGTGCCATCTCTCGACGGAGTTCGACGCGCGCCGCCTCGACCTCTCGGCCGGAGCCGGCATCGCGGAGTTCTCATGCGCCGAGCTGGGTTTGAAGCCGGTTATCTATTACGCCGACGCGACCATCAAGCAGCGCGGCGCGCTCGATGATCTGGACTGGCAGCGGAACTGCGCGACCCTGCGCGTCGATCCCGGAAAAATGGGGCGCGGGCAGTTCTATATGCCGCACGAATGGCGCGTCACGCAGCGCGGCGGGCGCGGCGAAAGGATTTCAGAAACGAGCGTCGTGAATCTGCTCGACGCGCTCGACGAAGATCGCGCGACCGTCGAAATCAAACCCTCCTAAGCATCACTTTGTAAGATGAACATCACCGTCGCCATCTGCACCTGGAATCGTTGTGCGCTGCTTGAGCAGACGCTGGAGCGTGTCGCCGCGCTCAGGATTCCGCACGGCGTCGAGTGGGAACTGCTCGTCATCAACAACAACTCGACGGATGCGACGCCCGCGACACTCGCTGCCTTCGCGTCGCGTCTGCCGCTGCGCGCGGTCTTTGAAGCGGAGCCGGGGCTTTCGCACGCGCGCAATCGCGCCGTCCACGAAGCCGCAGGCGATTACATCCTGTGGACAGACGATGACGTGCTGGTGGATGCTGAATGGCTCGCGGCTTACAGCGAAGCTTTCACAGAGTGGCCGGACGCTTCGGTCTTCGGCGGCAACATCGAGCCGTGGTTCGAGGGCACACCGCCCGAGTGGCTGCCGCGCGTCTGGCAGCGCGTCGCGAGCGCTTATGCCTCACGCGACCTGGGCGAAGAGTCCGTCGCGCTCTCAACTTCGGTCATGCCCTTCGGCGCGAACTTCGCCGTCCGCACGGCGGAGCAGCGACAGTGCCTGTACGACCCGCGCCTCGGCGTGCGTCCCGGCAGCATCATGGGCGGCGAAGAGACGACCGTCATCCGCCGTCTGCTCGCGGACGGGCACACAGGCCGCTGGGTTCCGCGCGCGCGCGTCCGCCACTACATTCCGCAGGCGCGGCAGACGATCAAGTACCTGCGC
>JAFBAJ010000336.1 GCA_019247865.1 Acidobacteriota bacterium | reverse complement strand
CAGCCCGGCTCTTCGGACATCTTCGTTCACTACAGCGCCATTCAGGGCGACGGCTTCAAGACGCTCGAAGAGGGTCAGGAAGTCGAGTTCGAGGTGACGCAGGGCCCGAAAGGCCCGCAGGCTGAAAAAGTGATCAAGATGTAGTTTACTCCCCGGCTTTTCTCACAAAAGCAAAGCCACTGACCGCTTCCGGTCTTGTCGTCCGGAAGGCGTTTAATAAAGGCGGCCGCTTGAGCTCAAGCGGCCGCCTTTATTCTCAGAGAACAGCGCTGATAAAACTGTAGGGGCAGGGCTGGTCCCTGCCCGCCGCGCGCATGCACGGACTTGACTATCGTCCTGACGGACGATGCGGGCAGGGACCAGCCCTGCCCCTACATCATTCGGGACGCAACTGCATCCCGGCCACCTTTCCGGCTTTATCCAGACTGAGATTAAAAAGGAGCGTCGCGTCCTTGTACGCGACCCTGTACACATAGCCGTGCAGCTCGCCTTCATACTTGCGCTCGACGAGTTCGATAGCGCCCGGCGCGCCGAGCGACTTCAGAAAATCTCCGGCAAGCTTCATACGGTCCGGAAAGATGACTGCGCGCGCCTTCTCCGTGAAGAGCAACGGGTCAACCGTGCCCGCGGCGGTCTTCAACAATAGATCTTTCGCCAGCGCAGTGACCTGCGGCTCTTTATCTTCGATGGCCTTCACGACCGGCGGCGCGAGCGCAGGGTTAAAGATGCCGGCGATGCCGTGCGCGAGCTTGTCCGGATTGGCCTGAATGAGATTGGCGAAGACGATGACGGTCAGCTTGTCGTCCACGTAGCGCGCGATGTCCGACTTAAAACCCTGCCACGCGCCGGCGTGTTCGATCAGGCGATGACCACCCGCTTCGCCCAGAAACCAGCCGAAGCCGTAGGGCGCGGTCTGGCCGTTGTTGAGCTTGACGGGCGTCCACATCTGTTCGAGGCTCGCACGCTTGAGCAGCTTTTCGCCGTAGAGCGCGGCGTCCCACTTCGCCATGTCGAGCACGGTCAGGTAGAGCGAGCCGTCTGCGGTCGTGTTGAGCGTGGGCGAGACCCACTCCTGATTCTTGAGCTCGCCTTTGACGAGCCGGTATCCGGCGGCGCGGTTCGGGACGATGTCGGCTTCGTTGATGATCCGCGCGGACATGCCGAGCGGCTGAAAGATGCGCTCGCGCAGAAAGTCGCCGTAGAACTTGCCCGTCACTTTGCCGATCAGGATGCCGAGCGTGACGTAGCCCATGTTGCTGTACTGCCACTTCTCGCCCGGCGCGAACGCAACCGGAATCCCTTCGGCGCGCTTGAGGAGTTCGTCCTCCGTGTAGTCGCGCCGGAAATCAAAGTCCGGCGGGTAATCGGTCAGTCCCCCTGTGTGCGTCAGCAGGTGGCGGACGGTGATGTTCTTCCAGCTCTCCGGGACTTCGCCGAGGTACTTGCCGATCTTCTCGTCCAGATTGATCTTGCCCTCTTCGACCAGCATCATCACGGCGGTCGCAGTGAACTGCTTGCCCATCGAGCCGGACTGAAAGAACGTCTCGGGCTTGACCGCGACCTGATGCTCGACGTTGGCGTAGCCGTAGCCCTTTGCGAGCACCACTTCGCCACCTCGCACGACCGCGACCGAGACGCCGGGAATCTTCTGCCGCTGCATCTCGGCTTTAATAAATTCGTCAACCCGGCCGCTGACCGCAGCATCCTGCGCCGAAGAGTTGGCAGCGCAGAGCAGCATGATTCCCAAGAGGGAGAGCAGAAGGCTTGGTTTTATAGAAGCGGGCATACGGACCCTCCGAAAATAAATTTCGTCACGGGGATTATACGATTGACTGGTGAAGAAAGATTATTTTTGAGATGACTGAGCTGCGCAGCCCGTCCGCAGCAGAGAGATGCGGATGAAGTACGGGATAGAGTTTCACTCCCGTTGCCGCTTCTTATAGCTCACAACCCTGCCGGAGACACAAGCGCTTTTCGCTCGCCCCTGTTATTCCTGATCGGCTTTGGCGCGGAAGTTGACGCGGCCGTCTTCGACGCCGATGGAGAAGCGGACGCGGTCGCAGCCGAGCGTCTCTTTGAGCTTGTCGGTCTTGGTCGCGATGAGATGATGAAAGCGCGGGAAGGAGAGGTCGTTGGTCGGCTCGCCGCATTGCTGCTTGGCCTGCATGAGGGCATCGTAGAGCTGGCGGACGGTGGCGACGTCCCGGTGCGCGTCGTCGCAAACGAAGAGCGCGCGTTCGGTGTGGGTCTGCTGCTCGGCCTCTCTGTGCGAGGCGCGTGCGGCAGAGTAGGCATCCTTGCCCTCTTCTCTGCCCTGCGTGGTGCGCCGCCACATCTCTTTGAAAGAGGTGTAGCGCGCGACCAGCGAGTTATAGAAATAGCGCTGGGCGAAGGTCAGCGTGCGGTCGTCCGCGATGCGTTTGATGACCGACTCGACGCGGTTCTTAGTGTCGTAGGGCGGGCGCTTGGAGGCTCCGTTGAAGAAGACATCGAACTCGATCTTGAGGCGGCGGATGTCCTCTTCGAGACGCGCCAACTGCTGGTCAATCGTCAATTGGTTGTCGCGCGCCAGATTGGACTTGCGCTGTTTGGCCGCCAGGCGCGCGAACTTGTTCTCACGAATCGGCACGGAAGGTCTTACCTCTCAACAATCTAAATCCATGGCCCTCAGGCCACGCTCTTTCGACTCTAGCCGTTTTGGGCGCGAGGTGTCAACGAATTTAAAAGAAGGTTCACGCAAAGGCGCAAAGACGCAAAGAAAAGCATTCCTGTCTTTCTTTGCGCCTTTGCGCCTTTGCGTGAGATTGGTTTTATCTCACAAAGGCGCTCGCCACCGGCAGGTCGCCATTTGCGCCGAACTGCTCCGCCCTCAGAGCATTGTTCGTGCTCCGCAGGATATAGAAAGTCCCCTCCGCGGGTCTGAACACGGCCACGTCCCACTTGCCGTCGCCATCGTAATCTCCGGCCGCGGGTATATCACCGGCCGATCCCCACGCCACGCCTTTGAAGCTATTGTCCGAGCTTTGTAGGTAATACCAACCGCCCGTCGAGGGTCTGTAGACTGCGAAGTCCGTCTTGCGGTCGCCGTCATAATCGCCCACGACGACCCTGTCTCCGCTCGTCCCCCACTGCTGCCCGACCACTGCTCCATCCGAGCTACGCAGGACATAAAAGGCGCTGCTCGATGGCCTGTAGATAGCGAAGTCACTCTTGCTGTCGCCGTCGTAATCGCCTGCCACTGGCAGATCGCCCGCCTGTCCCCAGAACTGGAAGTGGAAGGAGCCGTTCGAGCTGTAGAGCAGATAAAAGGTGCTGTCTGATGGGCGATAGACAGCTATATCGCTCTTACCGTCGCCGTCGTAATCGCCGGGTGACGGAATGTCTCCGCTCTGACCGAACTGGACGGCACCGTAGTTGGTTGCGGGGTCGAGCGAGGTATACCAGATGCCGGTCGAGGGACGAAAGACGGCAAAGTTGGTGTTGCCGTCTCCATCATAATCGCCGGGCACGATGAGGTCGCTCCCGACGCCGAGCGGCTGTGCGGAGAAAGCCTGATTGGAGCTTTGCCTGACGTACCAGTAACCGTTCGATGGGCGAAAGACAGCGAGGTCGGTCCGCCCGTCTCCGTCAAAATCTGCGACCCTGTTCGGGAAGGGCGTGCGCAGGCGGACGGCGGAAACGACACAATTCTCCCACGGATTGAGCACGATGCCGACGGCCGAGCGCCCTGCTATCACGACGCGGCCCTGCGGGTCCGCCGCCACCCTCCAGGCCCCGTCGAGGAGGGACGAGTCCACATCAATCTCAAGATACCCATCCCCGCTGTAGCTCGTATCCGGCGCTCCGTTCGGTAGATAGCGAGCGGTGAGATACAGGATTTGCAGGCCCGGAATGGCAGTTCTTTCACCGACGACCATGATCTTGCCATCGGCTGTGAGCAAGAGACCATGAGGCTCCGGGCTGTTGTTGAGGAGCGCAGGACGCGAGCCGTCGCCATCGAAGCTCGGATCGAGCGAGCCGTCCGTCTGGAAGCGGTAGATGATGTTCTTATGGCCGAGCGCCAGCACGCGCCCATCCGGTTGGATCGCCAGCGACAGAATGCCCTTACCCTGCGAGCCGGGGGCGCCGTAAGAGAAACTCGAAACCCCATCGCCGTCCCACGTCGCGTCCGGCGTTCCGTCCGCATTGTAACGTGTCAGCAGATAGAAGCCCTCGGCGGGAGCGGTGAAGTTCAGCATGTTGCCGCCGACCACTATCCTGCCATCAGGCTGAAGGGCGATGGCCTGGCCCGTGATCTGGACTCCGGCAATGCTCCGCCTCACGATTCCGCCTGTCCCGAAGGAGGCATCAAGCGTGCCGTTTGCCAGATAGCGTGCGAGGAACTGCTCCCCGTATGAGCTTCCGGAAAAACCTACGACCACGATCTTGCCATCGGGCTGGAGGGCTATATCCTGGCCTCTATCCGGGAGGCTCGCATTGACATCCGTGAGCAACCTGCCGCCCGTCCCGAACGTGCTATCCAGACTTCCATTCGGGTTGAGGCGAATGAGCGCCAGACTCTCATCAATCGCGCCGACTAGGACCAGCTTCCCATCATTCTGGAGCACGACGCCAGCGGTATAGCCGGTCTGCGCAGAGGGGAAATTGACGACGGACATACCATTACTGAAGCTCCCGAAAGAGGTGTCATAAGAACCGTTTTCGTTGATGCGAACGGCACAAAAGGGAAAGTAGCCGCCAGGATTAAGCGTGTTGCACCCCAACACCATCACGATCTTGTTGTCGGGCTGAATGACCATATCCGACGGCGTGCCCTGCGGCCCGAGGACCGCTTTGCCCGTGCCGGCGAAAGTGGTATCCAGCTCGGCTTGAGCCAGGGCATCGGTGCTCAGCGCAAAGCAGATCAGGAGCAGGCACCAGAACAAATTTCGCATTAAGAATCTCCTCTAACTTGATAAAAGCCGCCTCAAAGATACAGTTTTAAGCTCCGTGGCAGCGTATGATATTCAGAATATGTCACCCGGATATTTACTCTCAAGCCCTTTAGCCTTTACGATACGCGTATGGAAAACTCTTCCCGGCTGAGACATTTGCCGTCCGTCGATGCGCTGCTGCGGACTGAAACGGCGCGCGCTTTGAGCGCAGCGGTCGGCGCGCAGCATCTGACGGAGCTGGCGCGCGTGGTGACGGCGGAGCTGCGTCAGGGATTGCAGGAGACGGCCAACGGCGAGCAGACGCGCGAAGCTCTATTAGCCGAAGCCGCGCGCAGGCTGGAGCGCGCGTGCGCTTTGGAGCGCTCATCCGGCCTCCGCCGCGTCATCAACGCGAGCGGCGTGATCCTGCACACGAACCTCGGTCGCGCGCCGCTCTCGGATGCTGCGAGGCATGCTGTCGCGTCTGAAGCGGCTGGCTATTGCACGCTCGAATACGATGTCGAGACGGGAGCGCGCGGGCGGCGCGGGGCTCGCGTCGAAAGCCTCCTCGCGCAGCTCACCGGAGCCGAAGACGCGCTCGTCGTCAACAACTGCGCGGCGGCGGCGCTGCTCGTCCTCTCCGTCATCGCGCGCGGCGGCGAGACGGTCATCTCGCGCGGCGAGCTGGTCGAGATCGGCGGAGACTTTCGCGTGCCAGACGTGATGGCGCAGTCGGGCACACGCCTCGTCGAAGTCGGGACGACCAACCGCACGCGCCTCGCGGATTACGAGCGCGCGTTGACCGGGGAGACGCGTCTCGTGATGCGCGTTCATCCGTCGAACTATCGCATCGTCGGCTTCACGGCCGCACCGATGCTCGCGGAGCTGGCCGCGCTGGCTCATCAGTCACAGCTTCCTCTTTATGAAGACGCGGGCTCCGGCGTGCTCATGGATTTGAGCGAACACGGGCTCTCGGACGAGCCGGTCATCAGCGAATCCATCGCGTCCGGCGCAGACCTCGTCTCCTTCAGCGGCGATAAGCTGCTCGGCGCGGCGCAGGCCGGGCTCGTCGTCGGGCGACATGAATTGGTCGAGCGACTGCGGCGCGCTCCGCTCTACAGGGCTCTGCGCGCGGACAAGCTGGCGCTCGCCGCGCTCGAAGCCACGCTCGAAGCACATCGTCGCGGGACGGCGCTTGAAGAAGTCCCGGCGCTCCGCATGCTCGCCCTGACAGGCGCGCAGATAGAGGAACGCGCGCGCGCTTTTCTCTCAAGCCTGCACGGCGAATCGCTGCGCGGCGAGCTTATCGAAGGCCACTCCGCCATCGGCGGCGGCTCCGCGCCCACCACACATCCGGCGACGGCGCTCATCGCACTGACACATCACACGCTCTCCGCCGATGCGCTCGAAAATCTTCTGCGCCATTCCTCGCCGCCCGTCATCGCGCGCATCGCCGGGGACAAAGTCCTGCTCGACCTGCGCACGGTGTCGGAGGATGAAGAGAAATCGCTCTCGACAATCCTGTCCGGGCTGTGACAGAACGAGACTAATTATTCGGGAAGGAGCTTCTATGAAAGCAAAGGCGTCTCTCACGATGGCGCTACTCCTCACACTGCTCTCCGGCGTGAGCTGTAGCAGGTTCTTCTCTTCACCCACCAGTGTCGTCCGGAATCTCATGGGCGATATTACAGCCGGGAAAATCGATGACGCGGCCGCCCTCCTCTCAAGTAATTACATCCAGAGCAAAGGCGGAATGGTCAGTGTCAAGCAAAAGCTGGCCGATGTCGCCTGGGTTGTAAAAGAGAAGAAGAATCTCAAATCATTTGAGGTTCAGACGGAAGAGGTCTTTGGAGACCTGGCTTCGGTCACAGCGAGCGTAGTCTCAAGTGACGGCATTACACGAACCATAAAGTTCAAGCTCGTCAAAGAGAATGGGGCGTGGAAGATCGATAGCGTAGAACCCGATTTTTTATAGTCCGGCTATGAGCTCTTTCGCGGTCGCGGGCGGCGCACCAGTTCGCCGCCGCAGTTGGGGCAGACGTGGTTCATGCTCGCGGTGCATTCCGCGCAGAAGGTGCATTCGTAGGTGCAGATGTAACTCTCCGATTCGGGCGCGAGGGATTTACTGCATTTCTCGCAGGCGGTTCTCATCTCTAAGGCCATAAAAATCTCCTCTCAATCTATTTCGCGCAGGCCGTGCAGGACGAACTGCGGGACCTGCTGCGCTTCGGTCGCATGGCAGGTGATGAAGCTTTGAAAGGCTGACATGCGGACGCCGATGTCCACCTCGTAGAGCTTCGTCTGATGCTCGAAGCGCACGCGCCAGTGGTTGCGCTCGACGCGCTCGCTCTGCGCGTAACGCAGGTCGTTCAGGCCGCCGAGTCCCAGCTCGGAGCGGATGAAGAACTCCGCCGCCTGCGCCGGATGCGGATAGCAGGCGCGCCCGCGATACTTCTCCAGGACGATGCGGCCCGCGCTGTATTCGTTGATGACGCGGCGGCCTGTCTCTTCGTTGACGTGCGCGTAAAAGAGGCCGTGCGGCAGGCAGACGAGGTTGGCCGCGAACCTGTCTCCGCCGACGTGCGACGATTGCCAGAGCTCTGCGTTCGTTCCGGCGCGCAAAGTCTTGTAGAGCGGATAGCCGAACTTGGCGCAGCACTTGTCGCGCCGCCCGTGCGTGCAGATCAGGAACAGTGGCTCGTTGATGACTTCCGCGACGCTCGTGTCGCCCGCCGCCAGCGCCGCGAGGTCGAGATGCGTCAGATCGTCGTAGCTGTTCAGCTTGAGCTTGAGGATGAGCGGCGCGTCCTCGCGCGTGCGTACGAGGAAGAAGGTGATGCCGCTCTCGCGCGAGCGGTCGCGTTTGATGAAGAGCACGCGCGCACGCGGCAGGCTTTTGAGAGCCTGATTGAGAAACGCTTTGACGTGCGGCGCGAGCGCGCTCTCTTCGACCGCACGCGGCTCCCACGCGAAGGGATATTCGAGGAGCAGCCAGAGCTCTCCGATGGAGGCCGTGCCGAACGCCAGTTCGGACGCGCCGCGCGAGAGGTCTGAACAATAAAATAAGGAGCTCATCGACATCTCAGTATTTCAGACCTGGTTGCAGCACGACCAGCCCGTGCTGCAACAGCTCGCGCAGCAAAGCTCGCACGGTCTGCTCGTCAAGCTGCGCCTGCGCGGACAGGCATAACTCTCCGACCGTGCACGCGCGCCGCTCGTTCAAATGTCGCAGCACAGGCAAGGCGTCCGCCGCGAACTTCCAATGCTTTTTGTTGCAGGAGAAGCGAACGACGCCGTCCGCGGCGGCCAGCCTCAGCGGTCGCGGCGTGTTGAGACGTAAGAGCGCATCGTCCTGAAGCGCGTCCTGCGTCGCGCTGTGGGGCAGGTTCAGGAGAGGGCGCGGCTCGGCCTTCGCGTCCTGTTCGGCATAATAAAGCTCAAGCAAGTCATGTGCGTCCCACTCGGCCAGCAGCTCGCGGCGCAGGCGCGCGAGATGCTCCGCGCGCTCCCATTCGGTCGCCAGCAGCGGCAGGTCATGGCGGAAAGCTTCGACGCCGCTCATCCGGTCTGCGAGCCAATGCAGGAGGTCAACGCCCGTGCGATTGTGCACGCCGACCGTCAGGTGCAGCGTCGGCTCGTCGAGCGGCAGAGCGACGTGCCACCAGCCGCGCGGCAGATAGAGCAGGTCTCCGTCTTCGAGCGTCTCCGTCCAGAGGGGCTGCTCAGCATCCGGCTTCTGAATCTCGTGGTCGTCTCGCCTGAGCGGAGACGGCTTCGTCATCCCGTACACGCTCCAGCGCTTGCGCCCGGCCACTTGCAGGATAAACACGTCGTGGTCGTCCCAGTGCAGGTCGAAGCCGCGCTGCGTGCGCCAGCCCGCGTAGCAGTTGACCTGCACGCGCTCGTGAAAGACGCGCTCCAAAGTTTCTGCGACCTCGCGGATGGGCTGGCAGAGCTCGTCAACGGCGTCGAGCACCAGCGTCGCGCCGTCGCGCAGGTGGTTGGTTAAAGCGACGTGTTGCAGACGCGGGATGGAGACACGGCTTCCGCCGCCGCCGCCGCTCGCGGCGTGGCGCAGGTAGGTATTGGTCGGCAGACGCCGGCCGTCCTGCATCAGGCGCAGGCGCGGGTAATCCAGCCGGTGCCGCATCAGGATTTCGTTCAGCTCGTCCCACGGGAGCAGGCGTGCGAATTTGCCCGGCCACCCGTGTATGTGCCGGTAGGACTTGCCCCAGGCGGCTGTGAGGAAATCTTCGGAGAGGCATGGCGCCAACAACTGTGCTAGATCGTCAAACACCATGCCTCTCACCAATCGCCTCGCGGCTCGACGCAACTCGTCACAACTTACTTGGAATCGGTGCCGTCGGCGTCGGCCGCAGCATCCGTGCCGTCCGCGTTATCGCCGATGATGTCCATGCCGTCGGCCTCGCCGCCATCGGTCGCGTCGGAATCGTCGCCGCC
>JAFBAJ010000273.1 GCA_019247865.1 Acidobacteriota bacterium | reverse complement strand
GGCGAAACCGCGACCGCGTTGATGCGACCGCTCGTCAGCCCCCAGTTGTTCGGGAAATAAGAGTTGGTCGGCTTGGGGCCGATCTGCCGCCATTGCAGAACGGCCGCCGCCTCATCGGCCTTTGCGTCCGGGGGACGCGATTCCCAGGCACGCCTCCGTGCATCTGCGGGCAATGTCCCGAACGGAAATGTTCTCTGGAACATAAACCAACGCCGACGTTGCTCCACGTCGCCCTCGAACTCCTTATCATCCTCAATTCGCGGCTCCGGGATGGCCTCGTCTTCTCCGGCCATCAGCCCGTCGTCCAAACCGGCCATGACGGACTTAAAACTTATCAGCAAGCGTGAAGCCTGCGGTGTTCTCTCGCCCCGCTCCGGCAGAGGCTTTGAGCGCTCATCACCGACATTGAGCGATAACGGAATGAGCGCCAGGCTGATGATCGTCAGGAAGATCGTGAGTGCGAAAGGTCGGTTCCCCATAACTACCTCGCTTGCTCTCTGAATTGTGGGTGGCTGCTAACAGCTTGTCTGGGACGGACGCGTGCCGACATTATTCTCCCAAATCCGTCCCAAGTCCATCAGAATAATCTGAGCGTGCCTTTCATTGTTTTCTTCTCCCATGCGGCGTGCATGCTGTATGCTCGCGCCCGGTCGATGCAGGCGTGAGGCGATGTTCAGATGATGTTGAGGAGGGTGATCGATCTTGGATGACAGGTGCGAATTGACGGTGAGTATCTCAATCCCGCTCGAAGAGGAGTCGATGAAAGACTCGCTCCTTGAGCTTTACACGGGCTTGAGCGAGACAGCCGTACCCGCATAGGGCTTTACCCGAGAAATGAGATCGAGTCTTACCTCTCCGGGTAGAAACCCAAACGAAAGAATCTCACGCAAAGGCGCAAAGACGCAAAGGAAAACAGTTAAGCTTTTCTTTGCGTCTTTGCGCCTTTGCGTGAAACTGCTTTAACCTGACCCATTACTCGACCATCCCGCTGATAGACAATGAGGCAAGCTCTTAATTTGAGCAGCGCGCGTTGATGATGGTCGCCGCCTTGCGCTCAAATTCCGCAGTCCATTCCTCCGGCGACTGGTCACGCTCCTGATTACGCGACGCGCGAAAGACACGTGTGATCAATTTATTGCGGCGCTCTTCATCGAGCAGTCGCTGCAATCCTCTCGCCAGGAGCTGGCGGCCCGCTTCGGTGACGGCCGTGTCGCCGACGCTCCTGGCATTCGCGACGCACTGCCCGCCGCTCACACGGATCGGGTCTTTGCCCTTCCAGGTCCTAAGCCGCGCCTTACTTTCGCTTGAGCTCGAATAGCCGAAGGTCGAACCCATGTCGCTGACGTAGAAGACCGCCTGCCCCGGCTCGCAACGCCGCGTGCCGTCCGCGTTCTTACGCGACTTGAGGCAGGTGAACTTCTGATTGGAAGCCTTGGTGTCACCGTGGTCTATGAAGGCGAGCCAGAGTTTGAAGGCGTCGATCTCGGCGCGCGGCGCTCCGCTCTGGAGCAGCTTCGCCAGCGAGGTCGACAGCGCTCCATAGTCCTCGTCGTTGCAGTCCACGTCGATGCCCTTGCCCAGAGCGAGCTCGATGCCCGCGGCCGGCTGGAAGGGCGTGAAGCTCGTTCCCTGAAAAGGTTTGTTGAGGCTCTTCTCGCAATCCTGACAGGTCACGTCGACGACCCACTCGTCATCGGCGAAGAAGCCCAGCGCCTTCGAGAAGCGCGAAGAGAGAAATTCGCCGTAGACCTCTCCGTTCCGCTTCTCCCTCGACTGCCCCTTAAAGTGCGGTTTCACTTTATAGCGGACGAGTTCTCCGTCTTCATCCACGACGCCCGCGACCGAACAATAGAACTTGGGCGTCGTGCCCGGCCCCTTCTCCGGCTTGGCGTTGGCGACGCAGATGACCGGCCGCGCCAGCCCGTCAGGATTGACCGGAGGCGCTCCCGTGCGCGGCCCCTGCTGCGGGTTGTAGCCGAGCACAGGATCATAACCTGGATCCGGCTCCTGCCAGACCTTCGCCGTCCGTTCGGCGAGCTCCCGCGCTTCCTTCGTGAAACAGGATTTCTGAGCTGCCGCCCCGCGCTTATCCCGGCCCGACTTTTGACCGTAGGCCAGCATCAGGGCCGCAGTTATGAAGATGATCGAAACCAGATATCGCTTCATCGCTGAGAGCTCCATCATTCTGAAAGAGTCGTAGAGACTGCGACGGTTCTATCTCCAATCTCCGGCTAAGTCAAATCAGAGAAAAGGCCGTCCCGCCCGAATGTAATTTTTCGCGGCGGCTTAGGCAAATTCCGCCGGTTCATGTCGTCATCATAGGATTGAGGGGGAGGGGTTTGCGTTTGTGTTTGCCGTCGGGCGCGCGCCTTTTTTCCAATTATTGTGCAACCATCGTGGGGCTCTGATAATCTACTACACGGTGCTGATTGATGATCCGATGCGAGGGGAGATCGGGAATCAGACCTCCGGAGCCGTCGAGCCGGTTTGAAAGTCTGGGTTGACTTTTCATCGGCGGCCATTTATTCACTCCCCCACACAAGAAAGTGTCTGTCAAAGCGCCTGTCAGCGCCTGTCAGCGCCTGTATTGGTCAGGAGGAGAACTCTGATGCAGTTGAAGCCAAAATCTTTCCGCCACGCGCTCGGCGTGCTGGTCGCTCTCGTAGCTTTGTCAATCGTCGCGTCCGCGCAGGACAAGATTAAAATCAAAAACTTCGGTCAGATGGACGAGCGTTTCTATCGCGGCGCACAGCCGAAAGAAGCGGACTTTAAGGACCTCGCGGCGCTGGGCATCAAGACGGTCATCGACCTGCGTGAAGATACTCCGAAATACGAGAAGGAAGCGGTGGCTGCGGCCGGCATGAAGTACATCAATATTCCGATGCGGGATAAAAAATATCCGACCGAAGAGGCAGTCCAGGCGTTCCTCAAGGTGGTGAACGATCCCGACACCGGCAAGTTCTTTGTTCATTGCGCCGGCGGGCGACATCGCACGGGCGCGATGGGAGCCGTCTATCGCTCACAGTTCTATCACTGGCACTTCGATCAGATTTACCAGGAGATGAAGCAGTACGACTTCTACACGAGCTGGGGGCACGGGGCGTTTAAGGATTTCGTGCAGGATTATTGTGCGCGGATGGAGAGCACGAAAGTGTCGAGCACGATTGTGCCGGACAACTCTCAAGCGCCGACTGCGCCGTCAGCAGCGCCGCTGGTTCCCACGAAAGTGACGACCCCGGCCGTGACGGAT
>JAFBAJ010000014.1 GCA_019247865.1 Acidobacteriota bacterium | reverse complement strand
GAGGCTAAGAAACTGGCTATCGCCGCGCTCAACAACATCGCCAAAGATCTGGTCACAGGCCACGGCACGAGCCTCGGCCTGCCGGATTTGCGGGCGGGCAGCGTCGTCGTCATCAGCGGCCTCGGCAAGCGCTTCAGCGGCCGCTATTTTGTGACCGCGACGACGCACACCATCAACGACAGCGGCTATCTCACACTATTCGATTGCCGCCGCGAGGAGATCAAGGGGAGCCAGCCATGAAGGGCGACAGAGTCAACGGCATCATCATCGGCCTCGTGACAGACCTCGGCGACCCGGAGAGCCTCGGGCGCGTGCGCGTGAAGTTCCCGTACCTCGGCGATCAACTGAGCGACTGGGCGCGGCTGGTGACGCCGATGGCGGGCAAAGGGCGCGGACTTTTCCTGCGCCCGGAGGTCGGCGATGAAGTGCTCGTGGCTTTCGAGTTGGGCGACCCGCAACGGCCCTACATCCTCGGCTCGCTGTGGAGCCAGATCGACACGCCGCCCCCGGATGACGGCCAGGCCGAGCAGAACAACTGGCGTTTCCTACAGTCGCGCAGCGGCCACATCGTCAAGCTCGACGACACGCAGGGCGCGGAGAAGATCGAGATCATCGGCAGCGACAACCAGCGCCGGATCGTCTTCGACATCGCGGGACAGAAGATTCAGATCGTCTGTGATTCGGGCGACGTGGAAGTTTCGGCCCCGGCGGGCACGGTCAAGGTCGAGGCGATGACCATCGAGGTCAAGTCGAGCGCCAACATGACGCTCGAAGCCACCGGCACGATGACCATCAAGGGCGCGACCGTCAATATCAACTGAGGAGGCTCAAAGCAGGTGGGACAACCGGCAGCCAAACAGGGAGACAAGATCACAGCGATGGATATGCATCTCATCCAGCCGCCAGGACCGACCTCGCCCGTCATCGTCCCGCACCCGTTCAACGGGATCATCGATAACGGCCTCAGCGCGGATGTCAACATTCAGGGGCTGCCGGCGGCGACGCTCAACAGCACGGCCACGAACACGCCGCCGCACATCCCCATCGGCGGGACTTTCGTCATCCCGCCCAGGAACCAGGGGCGCATCACCCTGGGCAGCGTGACGGTCTTCATCAACGGCAAAGCCGCCGCGCGCAGCGGCGACACCGCGCTGACCTGTAACGACCCGGCGGACTTGCCCGTCGGCACGGTTGTCGCCGTGAGCACGGTTTTCATTGGGTGACTCGAATGGAACAGGATTTTCTCGGACGTGGATGGAATTTCCCGGTCAAGCCGGGAGTGAACGGGCGGCTGGCCTTCCTGGGCGGCGAGGAGAAGATTCGCCAGAGCATCTGGATCATCCTCTCGACCGCGCCCGGCGAGCGGCAGATGCGCCCCGACTTCGGCTGCGGCATCCACGACCTGGTTTTCGAACTCAATACGACGGCCATGCACGGCCTCGTGCAGGCGCGCGTGAAAGAGTCGCTGACGCGCTGGGAACCGCGGATTGACGTGACGGATGTGCGCGTCGAGACGCCGCCCGAAGCGCGCAATTATCTCTTGATTCGCATTGACTATCGCATTCGTTCCAACAACGCTTTTTACAATCTCGTCTATCCCTTCTTCATTAACGAGGGAGTCGGCTGAAAGGGAGCGCAGCGTGCCACTTGAAGCACCAGAACTAGACATCCGTAAGTTTGAAGACCTCGTGCGCGAGGCTCAACTGCGCATCCCGCGCTACGCGCCGGAGTGGACGGACTACAACGAGAGCGATCCCGGCATCACGCTCGTGCAGCTCTTCGTCTGGCTCACGGAGATGATGCTCTATCAGATGAACCGCGTGCCGGAGCGCAACTATCTCAAGTTTCTTCAACTGCTTGGGATGGAGCTGCAACCGGCACAGGCCGCCACCGCGCATCTGACCTTTACCGCGAAGCCCGATGCCGCCGTCGAGTCCGTCCCGCGCCGCGCGCAGCTACAGGCGCAGCCGCCCGAAGGCAGCCCCGTCATCTTCGAGACGCGCGAAGGGCTCGATCTCATTCGCCCGCCGCTGGTCGATGTGCAGGTCTTCGACGGCGCAGCCTTCTCGGTCCTGAGCGCGGCCAACCGCACGCCGGGCACGACCTTTCCTCCGCTCGGCTGGCTGCCGCAGCTCGGCAGCGCGCTCTATCTGGGCTTCGAGCCGCCGCCGCCGGACAAGCCTGTGGCCGGGCGCGCCTTTCCACAGGAGATGCGCTTTCGCGTCTTCCTCCCGCTCGCCGCTCAGGCCGGTCAGCCCGTGAGCTGCCGTGAACATCAGGCCCTGCCCGCGCCGCCCGTGACGCTCGTCTGGGAGTACCGCCCCGCGTCCGACCCGACGCGCTGGCGGCGGCTCAGCGTCTTCAAAGATGACTCCGTGGCTTTCACGCGCGAGGGATACATTAACGTCGAGGGGCCGCAGGAGATCGCCGCCACGGTCGAAGAGAAGATCGCCGAGCCGCGCTACTGGCTGAGAGTCAGGCTCGCTGCCGGGAGCTATCCGGCGGGACAGACGCCGGTCATAGATTTCATTCGCCCCAACACGGTTGAGGCAGAGAGCCTGGTCACCGTGCGTGACGAGTTCGTGGGCGAGAGCGAGGGGCTGCCGGATCAAGTCTTCACGCTCCGTCGCGCCCCCGTGCAGCCGGACTCGCTCGAACTCGTCGTCGAGCAGGCCAACGTCGAACCACAAACCTGGGAGCGCGTGCAGGACTTTCTCTCTTCCGGCCCCGAAGACCAGCATTATCTGCTCAACGCGACGCGGGGCGAGCTGACCTTTGGCGACGGCCAGCGCGGTCTCATCCCACCGGCCGGAGTTGAGATCATCGCGCGCCAATACCTGTCGGGCGGAGGCGGCGCGGGCAACGTCGGCCCCGGCTTAATCACCACGCCGCTCACGTCGCTGGTCGGAGTGGATAAGGTGACGAACGAGCGTCCGGCCACGGGCGGGCGCGACGAGCAGGACGTGGAGACTCTGAAAGAGCGGGCCCCGCGTCTCTTGCGCAGCCGCGACCGCGCCATCACTGCTGAAGATTACGCCGCGCTGGCCGCAGAGGCGGGCGAAGTCCGCAAGGCGACGGCCATCGCGCTCGCGCACCCGGATCATCCGGGCAGCGAAGTGCCCGGCGCAGTCACGGTGGTCATCGTCCCTGATGCGAAGATCGAAGACCGCGCGCCTAAGCCCTCGGCCGATCTCATCACACGCGTCTGCGAGTATCTGGACGCGCGCCGCCTGCTCACGACCGAGCTCTACGTCAAAGGGCCTGAATATCAGGCCATCAAAATCGAAGCGCGCGTCGAGGCCAGGGCTTACGCCGCCTTCGACACGGTGGCGCGCAACGTGGCAAGGGCGATTAACGAATACCTCGACCCGCTCGGTCGGCGTCTGGAAGAGGGCGCGCCGTCAGGCGGCTCGTCGGCGGGCTGGGATTTCGGGCGCGACTTCTTCCCGACGAATCTCTTCAGCGTCATCCTCGGCGTGGCTGATGTGGTCTCCGTTCCGTACCTCGCCGTCAGGGTTGACGGCAAACCGCACGAGGTCCACGAGCCCGTCAGGGTGGGGCGTGACGGAATGCTTTACGGCTCACCCGAACACGAGATCACGGTTGTTCCGACGGTGGATTTGTAAGTCACAGTTTTTGAGATGAGAGCGCAAGGACAAACATTTTTCCCGCTCGGCGGGCATAGCGGCTGGCGCACGGCGCGGGCGACGGAGGTCAGCGTGGGCGAGCGGGCAGGGCTGCGGCTGGCCGCAGATCCGGCCGGGCCGCTCGGCCTCACGAGCGCAGACGGAAGCTTGGGCGGAATCGTCCTCCCGCCGGGGATGGCCTTCGACGCGGAGGGGACGCTCTACCTGCTTGGGCAGACGAGGCCGGGCGTGCGTCGCTTCGACGCGGAGCGGCGCGCCTTCGTCCCGCTGCCTGCGGTCGGCGCAGAGCAGGGCGCGGACGTGCGCCAGTTCAGCAGCCCTTCCAGCATCGCCATCGCCGGCCACAGTCTGTATGTCACAGACTTAGGCAATCGACGCGTGCAGGTCTTCGCCCTCGGCACGCTGGCAGTGCGTCACGTGTGGGGGCCGTGGGATGCAGAGGGGCGGCGCACGCACGCCCAGGACCCGGCGGCGTGGAAGCCTCTGGACATCGCCGCGCACGGCGGAAACGCTTACCTGCTCGACGCGCGCTACAGCCGCGTCTACATGCACCGACCCGGAACGGACGACCTCCAGCTCCTGTTTGAAGGGCGGGGGGCGGATCGCTGGCGGCGGCTCGCGCTCGATAGAGAGGGACGCATCTATCTGCTGAAGGCGGAAGAGGGACGCCTTGAAATCTATGACCGCGAGGGGAGATACCTCGGGACGACGACCGAAGCGGGCGACATCGCTGAACGCTTCGACCCGCCGCCGCTGCGTCTCTCACGCCGCAACGAGAAGGAGCCCTGGCGCTTCTGCCTGCCTGAGAGTCTGCTGCGGCCGTGCGACCGGCGCGCGACGGGCGAGCCGCCGACGGGAGTCGCGCCGCTCGGCGCGTGCGCGTCACAGCCGCCGGGCGGTCTGATCTTTGACCGCGAAGGCGAACGCGTGCGACGGGCGGAGCCGCACACTGGGCCGAAGCTGTACGCGGCGAGCGGAGAGTGGTTGAGCGAGCCGCTCGACAGCCAGATTTATCGTTGCCAGTGGCATCGCATCGAGCTGCAATTGGGCGCGCTCCCGGCCGGCACGCGCGCCGAGCTGTTCACTTATACAGCCGCGCAGCCGCTCACGCGCGCCGAAGTGGCCGGGCTCTCCGAGAAGCTGTGGAGCAAGGGCTACGTCGTGACCGGGCAACTCGCCCGCCCGCTGCCGGCCGGAGAGCGCGGCGCGGACGCGCATGAATTTCTGGTGCAGAGCCGCGAGGGGCAATACCTGTGGCTCAAGGTCAAGCTGTCGGGCGATGGCTATGACACGCCCGCCATCGTCTCCGTGCGAGTGCATTATCCGCGCGAGTCTTACCTCGGCTATCTGCCCGCCGTCTACTCGTCGGACGACGAGAGTCGCTGGTTTCTGGAACATTTCCTTTCGATCTTTCAGACGGAATGGGACGCGCTGGAGACACGCATCGAAGAGGTCGCGGCCCTCTTCGACCCTAAGGCCGTGCCGGAAGGAAAGCTGCTCGAATGGCTCGCGTCGTGGCTGGCTCTTCCGCTCGAAGGGACCTGGAACGGCGCGCAGAAACGGCGTCTGCTCGAAGCCGCCAGCGCCATCTACTTTGGCCGGTGGAAAGTCACCGGAGGGAATGATGAATGTCTGACCGAGATTGAGCCGGAGACGGCGACGCGGCGCGGCACGCGCGAGGGCGTGCGCCGCTTCCTCCAGATTTATCTGGAGAACATGACCGGGCTGAGCGTCGACGCGCAGGGCAGCTACCCGCAGATCGTCGAAGGCTTCCGCGAGCGGCAGCGACTGCTGCTCGGCCTGGAGGATGTCGCCGCGCTCGGCGGAGGCACAGCCCTGTGGGGAGCGAGCGCCGTCGGTCGCCTGCGCCTCGACGAGTTTGCGCGCGAAGGCGAGGTGCGGCTCGTCTCGACCGGCGACCCGGAACGCGACCTGTTCCACGAGTTCGCGCATCGCTTCCGCGTCTTTGTGCCCTCGGCCTGGGTGCGTACGAAGTCGGACGAGGAGATGTTGCGCCGCGCGCTGAACGCAGAGAAGCCCGCGCACACGAGCTTTGATTTGTGCCTCGTCGAGCCGCGCTTTCGGGTCGGGCTGCAATCGACCATCGGCGTCGACACAGTCATCGGCGCGCATCCGTTGGCGCAGCTGGCCTGCCATCACGACCTTGACGCGCCGCCCAGTCGACCGCCGCGCAACCGTCTGGGCTATGACCTGGTGCTGGGCGCACCTGCCGGAGACCTGCCGACCTTCCGGGTCGGGCGCGAGACGCGCGCCGGAGCGGGCACGATCTTGAGCTGAAAGCTGAAGGAGACCTGACGATGCGGAAGAAACGGCATCACGACACATGCAAGTGCTGTACGGGCGAGACGACGTGCGGCCACATCGCGACCGA
>JAFBAJ010000517.1 GCA_019247865.1 Acidobacteriota bacterium | reverse complement strand
GGAGTGTGAACTGATGCGTATGTCGAAGTCTCTCGTTTTCTCTGCGCTGCTCGCGTTGTCCGGTTGGAGCCTCGCCTGCACGCAGACGACCAACACGAACACCAACACCAGCACGGCCAACGTCAACGCGACGCCCGCCGCCAACATCAACACGAGCGCGACGCCCGCGCCCGGCGCTTCGATCGAAGCGCGCGAGCCTGACAAGTATCAGGCCAAGCTCTCGCTGACGGCGCAGACGACCGGGAGCGGCAATAACATTTCGATTCCGGCTCTGGGCTCAGAGGTCGCGCGCAACGGCGCAGACCGGCGCGTCTCGCTCACCCTGCCCGGCGGCGAACAGGTCATCTATCTCGACCGCACGGACAAACGCTACATCATCCTGCCCAAGCGCAAGCAGTACGCCGAGCTGACTCCTGAGTCCACCGGCTTTGAAGTCCCGCGCATGATGACGCCCGCAGAGGTCGTCGAGCAGGTCAAGAAGCTGCAGGGCTTCGAGCGCGTCGGCGAGGAGCAGACGGGCGGACGCACTGCCATCAAGTATCGCTACGCCGGAACGTCCAAGACCGGCACGCAGGCGGGCGACGTGCAGACCGAGTCCATCGTGCTGGTGGATAAAGAGACGGGCCTGCCGCTCCGTTCGGAGACGGTTTCGGAGTCGCAGACCGGCAACGTGAAGGGCATCACCGGCCTCAAGGTCGTGACGGAGATGACGGACATCAGGACGGACGTGGACCCGACGATGTTTGAAGTCCCGCAGGGCTACAGCAAGGTCTCAGACCAGCAGGTGCGGCAGAGCGTGGATGCGGTCGGGCGCGCGGTCATCGCCATCGTCGGCCAGCTCATGCAGAGCGCGTCCAACAACAGCGCACCGGCGGCCTCGCCGACGGCTTCAGCTTCCGTCTCGCCCGCGGCCAAATAATCTAAGGGGAGTGTGATGAAATATTTTCTGACGCTTCTCGGCGGCATCATCGTCGGCGCGGTGCTGGTCTTTCTCTTCTTCACGGGCGCGCCCAGGGCCAAGCCGCTGCCGGGCTCTCCGGTCGGGCCGCCGGATCAGGGCGGGCCGCCGCCCGGCACGGCCGTCGTCGCGCTCGACGAGAAGTTTTTCGATGCGGTGCTCGGCGCGATCTTTCGAGACATGAACGCGCCTTCGTTCCCGCTCAAGCTGGTGGGTTTCAATCAGCAGATGGAGCAGGGCGGGCTTGCGCAGTTTCGTCTCGCGGCTTTGCAGAGCGGATGTGAGGACAAGGTCGTGCTCGTGCCGGAAGGCAGCGGAGTCAAAACGGGCTTTCGCCTGACCGGCGGCAAGATGGTCGCGCCCCTCGCCTTCACAGGGAGCTACAGCGTCTTCGGCAGCTGCATCCAGCTCAAGGGCTGGGCGCAGGCGAGCCTCTCGCTCTCGTTCGATCAATCGAAGCAGATTGTGTACGGGCAGCTCAACGTCGAGGGCGTCAATCTGGAGGGCGCGCCGATCGCGGTCGGCGGTCTCATCACGCCGCTCGTGCAGGGCACGATCAATCAGAGAGTCAACCCGCTCGAAATCCTGCGCACACAGCATCTGGCCCTCTCCGTCCCGGTGCAGGCCAGCAACGGCACGCTCAACGCGCAGGTCAAAGACGTGCGCGCAGAGGTCACGGAGGGCGCGCTCAAGCTCTACATCACCTACGACTTTCAAGCGCAACGCGGGGCCGCGCAGCCACAAACTTAAACAGGCTAAAGAAAGATTTGAGACCTCGAATTCGAGGTCTCAAGTCTTTCAGGTTTAGCGAGTAGTTCGTGTCAGATGCAGGCGTGTGCGCATACGCTGTTGCCACTTGCTGGCGGGCGTCTCCTCTTCCGCGAACTGGATGAAGGCCTGCCGCAGGGTCTCGCCTCCGGCCATGCGCGTCTTCCAGTAGAGGAGCGCGGTGACGATGGCGACCAGCGGAGCGACGATGAACATGATCGGCAACGCGACGAGCTTCTGAATGATGCCGACGATCTCCAGCGCGCCCTTGAGCTGTCCTCCGCGCAGCGCCGTGACAACCGCCATGATGAGTAGTGCGGCCACGGAGCTGACCAGGAGCGGAACCAGCATCTGTATGCAGATGACCGCGATCACAGTCCGCCGCGAACGCTTGTAGAGAGCACGCGAGCGGCGCAGAGCAGCACGCCCGCGATAGTCCTCCATCATCAGGATCGAAGAGACCAGCACAAAATTGAAGAGCAGATAGAGGCCCGGCAGAAAGCAGAGGCCGAAGCCCACGATGGAGATAAAGCTGGTGAGCATGGTCATGGTCAGAAACGGCCGCAGCCGCTTCCTGAGCGCGACGAAGGCCGGGCGCAGCTCGACCGGGCGCAGAGGCACGGCCAGCATCTGCGTCACCAGCCAGGTCGTGACGCCGGTTATGACCGCGCCGGAGAGCATCGTCACGAGCAGGGTCAGAATCTGTGCGAGCGCGTCAATGAGACTGCTCCACGGCTTCACGAACACGTGCCGCATGGTCAGCACAGACAGCGTCACATGCACGAGCGTGATGATGACGACCGGCGTATACACCAGCAGGACGAGGCGCGCAAAGACCGGCAGGTGCTCCGTGAAGAGCGTCAGCGCGCGACGCAGCAGCGAAGCTGTGCCTTCGGAGTGTGCGCGGAGCGCGCTCGCAAACGCGGCGGCGGTCGGCGGCCGCTCGTCC
>JAFBAJ010000511.1 GCA_019247865.1 Acidobacteriota bacterium | reverse complement strand
CCAGGTTCCGCACACCGGCTCGCTCAAGATTCTCGCGGTAAGCTTTGAGGTCGAGGGGCGGCGCGATCAGCCCGTCTCCCGCGAGCGGCTCGCCGCGCGTGCGGCTGGCGGTCACGGTCTCCTGCGCGAGCTCGCCGGTCGCCACCGCGTTGAAGAAGGCGCAGGCGCTTGCGCTCGCCTGATCCTGATACCTGAGCCGCGATGAATCCACCGGCTGGTAGGTGATGAACTCGATGTTGTGCTTGCCGACCAACTCTCCGGCGAGTCCCGGCGGAATCCAGCCGAGCATGACGTGCGGCGGAGCCATGAGGGCGATTCTTCCGCCCTGACTGACGATGTACTCGCGCGTGCGATTGGCCGAGGCGTTATCTTTGTCGCCGGTCAGGATCAACGTATATCCTCTTTGCCACTCGACGCCGAGCGACGACAGCTCGTGCTCGTCCGAGAGCTGTTGCCAGCGCATCGCCTCCAGCTTGGTCAGGAGCGTCGAGCGTGCTTGCTGCGGATCGGAGCAGCCGCCCGTTCCGGCGGCCAGCGCAGCGCCGCTCAGACAGAGCAACAGGACGAGGCTCAACAGCAGGGCTTGAGAGGGGGAACGTTGGGCTCTTTTCATCTGGGTTCTCCTTAGGACTGATGTCGCGGGTCAGGGTCGGTTTCTTCAAGCAGCGATTTACCGATTCTCTACTTGCTATGCGTATGCGAGCCAAAATGTTTCACGGGCACAGGTGAAGACCGGCGCTTATATAACTTAATTCCTCATGCCGGTCAATTTTTTTGTCCCGCACGAAGAGGAAGCGCCGCGAGAGTTTTAAGCTTCTCTCGCGGCGCGTGGGGTGAGGGGAAACCAAATCGCCGCTCTAATTCGGCAGGTAGGCTGACGGAACCGGCAGGTCGCCGCTCTGGCCTAACTGGAGGCCGACGAGTCCGGCGGTCGTGCGCATGATGTACCAGGCGCCGCTCGCGGCCCTGAAGACGGCCGTGTCAGTCTTCCCGTCGCCGTCGAAGTCTCCCGGCGCTGGACGATCACCGCTCTGTCCGAAGAGCGTCGCGGTCAG
This sequence comes from Acidobacteriota bacterium, assembly GCA_019247865.1. Classification (GTDB taxonomy): domain Bacteria; phylum Acidobacteriota; class Blastocatellia; order Pyrinomonadales; family Pyrinomonadaceae; genus JACMLC01. Next base: position 3,244 of record JAFBAJ010000511.1, on the reverse strand, counting down.
GCTGTTGCCGGACGAGTTCAAGATGTACCAGTAACCGGTGCTCGGGCGAAAGACTGCGACATCCGTCTTGCCGTCGCCATCGTAATCGCCCTGCACAGCGGAGTCCGTGCTCAGGCCGAAGGCCATTCCCACAAAGCCTGCCGTAGACCGCTGCATGTACCAGAAACCGTTCGACGGGCGAAAGACCGCGACATCCGCTTTGCCGTCGCCGTCATAATCTCCGACGACAGGCTTGTCTCCATTCTGCCCGAACGGCACGGCCGCAAAGCCCGCCGTCGAGTTCATCAGGTAGAAGGAGCCAGCCGAGGGGCGGAACACCGCGATGTCCGTGTGGCCGTCGCCGTCGTAATCTCCGGCCGCCGGAATGTCGCCGCTCTGTCCGAAGAGCTGCGCGCTGAATCCCGCACTCGAACGCATCATGTACCAGTAACCGTTTGAAGGACGAAAGACCGCCACGTCTGCTTTGCCGTCGCCGTCGTAATCTCCGGGCGCGGCGATATCTTCCGGCGTGCCGAAAGCCTGGCTCGTGATGACGCTGTCTGTGCTGCGCTGGACGTACCAGCCGCCGTTCGACGAGCGATAGAGCGCAACATCAGTCTTGCCGTCACCGTCAAAATCGCTGACGGGCTTGCGCGTCGTGGGAGCGGTCAGGGCAGCCAGCTTGAGGCGCGGCGTAGTGATGCCGTTGCGCGTGTCTGTCACGGGCACAGAGGTGCTGATGATGCTGCTCAACACCTGATCGACGGACGCGTTCGGCGTGCGCTGCTTGAGAATCGCCCACGCTCCGGCGACGTGCGGCGCGGCCATCGAAGTGCCCGCGAAGGTCTGATAGCCGCCGCCCGGAACGGAAGAGGTGATCCACTGTCCCGGCGCTAAGAGCGTCATCAGCGATGAGCTGTTCGAGTAGCTCGAAACTCCGTCCAGCGCGATGCCGGAGCTGCCGTCGCCGGTCGAGCCGACGCTGATCGCGCTTGAGATGCAGGCCGGAAAACCCATCGCGCTCGTGTAGCCGCTGTTACCCGAAGCGATGACGGTCGCGATGCCGACCGAGCGCAGGTTGTTGATCGCCGCCGCGTAAGACGGGTTGGAAGAATCGCACGAGTTGGCGTACTGCCCGCCGCCGAGGCTCATGTTGATCGAAGCGATGTTGTAGGTCGCGCTCAAAGCCTGCACGCGCTGCAAGCCCATCAACTGATCCGAAGTGTAGGAGCGGACGCACGGCGCAGGGTCGGAGCCGCAGTCGGTCGTTGAAGTGAATTTGGAGAAGACCTGCACGGCGATGATGTTGGCGTCCTTCGCCACGCCGGAGAAAGAGGTGCCGCGCCCCGCCGCGATGCCCGCGACGTGCGTGCCGTGCGTGCAGCCCGTGACCGTCGTGTCACAGTTGACGCCCGCGCCGGAAGCTGTGGACTGCGTCACGCCGCCCGGACAGACGCTCGCGGAGCTCGAAGTGTTCGATGAATAGCAGGCTTCGGAAACCACTTTGCCGGCCAGAAACGGATGCGTCTTGTCCACGCCCGTATCGAGGATGGCGACCGCTTCGCCCGCGCCCGTGTAGCCGCTCGACCATGCGCTCGGCGCGCCGACGAGCGGAACGCTCTGGGCCAGAAGCGGCGGCAGCGCCTTGTCCTCTTCGATGGTCCGGACTTCGGCGGATTCCGTTAAAGTCTTGAGTCCCGCCGCGTCCACTTCCAGAGCGACGAACGGAATGGTCTCGAATTTCTTGACGCTGCTCGCGCGCAGGACGGCCATTTTGGAGAGCAGACGAGTCTGCGCCTGCACGATGGCGGCGCGCTGCTCGACGATCTCGACCGGGGACGGCAGCTTGCCTTCAGGCTGGAAATTTCCGCGCAGGCCGACGATGACGCGCACAGTTCCTTCGCGCTGAACCTTGCTCGTCAGAGTCTGCACGGCGACCTCGCTGGCAACGTCGAGCACCGGCGGCTGTTCCTGCGTTTGGGCTGTGGATCTGGGTGAAAAGATGAAAAAAGCGGCGGTCAACAGACAGAGGGCGAGCAAAGGGTACAAGAACTTTCTCAAATCTCTTCTCCTGTTAGTTTTCGGGACGCGAGCGAAAGGGGGATGAAAGTTTTGAGGCTGAAAACCCGGTTAACTATGCGATTGGTATGGCGGAAATTAGTTGGTGGCCGCCCGCCGCGTTGTTAGTCACCTGTTTAATCATGTACCCGGATATGATGTGCGGATGTGGCGGAAAGTTGTATCTAAGTTCACAAAAATTACACAAAATTTGGCCGCAAGCCTGTTGTAAAGAAAGTTGCTAGCGGTGATAAGTGCAGTAAAATGTTGACATTCGATCTGGCAAGCGAGTAATGTTTGAGTGCTCTTTACCAGCGAATCGGTTGAGTTTCTCACGAGCTTCTGCTTTCGGCGCACTCGACTATCTGGACATAGGCAAACTCAGCGCTTCGTCCACGGACAAAGTTGGGATGTGATAGCATTTCAGACCTCTTCTGGATATGCGTATCTGACCGCGAAAAGTCCGCCTTCTGACTCACAAAACACTCTCATCCAGTGTTAGGAGGAAAAGCAATGCCATCCACTTTAGAACGGGGTTTCAAACCCAACCTGCTCTGTATCGTGCCTCCATCTGCTCTGACGAACTATCCGCCCGCGGGTGCGGCGTATCTACTAGCCTATCTCAAGGCAAATGGTTGCCATGAGTTCGATTTCATTGACCTGCGGTTGGGAGCGCCCGCCGCGTACTCTCCGACATACAACTACACGGGCATTTTCGGGGACGCGTGGGTCTTTGATATTCCAGACCTTCCACTGGTGCTGCAACTTCTCGACAATGTTTGGAAGGGCTCCGGGATTGAATGGAAACGCACGGCCGCCTTCGACCGGTACTGCGTCGAGCGTGGGATCTCGCCGAAGTACCTGTTGTCGTATCTGACGGCGCTCGATAATTATTTCGACACGACCTTCTCACAGATCAGCGAAATCGATTTCGTCGGCTTCACCACCTGGACGACCAACTTCCTGTCCACGCTGATGGCCGCCGCCAATCTGAAGCGCCGTCCGAACCCGCCGTTTATCGTAGCGGGCGGCCCACAGGTCACCGGCAGTCCCAGCAGCGCTCAACTCGGCCTGCGGAGCGGTCTCTTTGATGTCGTGGCACTGAGCGAGGGAGAGGAAACGCTGCTGGAACTCTACAACAACTTCTCGCGCGGTCGAGGCGTGCCGCAGGGGATTCCGGGGACGATGTGGCTGGACTCCGGCTCAG
>JAFBAJ010000478.1 GCA_019247865.1 Acidobacteriota bacterium | reverse complement strand
CCGGCTGGTAGTTCTGCGTCTGTGCGCTTGAGACGTAACGTGCGAGCGCGCCCGTCGCGCTCTTGGGCGGGGCTTCCAGCAACTCCGCCCCACGGCTCAGGCGCGCCGCGTTAACGCCCGCGAGCCAGCCCGTCGCGACAGACTCGACGTATCCCTCAACGCCGCTGATTTGACCCGCGAAAAAGACCAGAGGTTGCTTGCGCATCTGCAGGGTCGGGAGCAAAATACGCGGCGCGCAGATGTAAGTATTACGATGAATCTGTCCATACTGCAAGAACTCCGCGCGCTCCATGCCCGGAACCAGGCGGAGGACGCGCGCCTGCTCGCCGAATCTGAGGTGATTTTGAAAGCCGACGAGGCTGTAGGCGTCGGCCATCAGGTTCTCCTGCCGGAGCTGCACGGCGGCGTACGGCTCGCGCCCGGTGCGCGGGTCCACCAGACCTTTGGGCTTCATCGGCCCGTAACGCAGAGTGTCCACGCCGCGCCGCGCCAGCTCCTCAATCGGCAGACAAGCCTCGAACCAGCGCGTCTCTTCAAAGCGATGGAGGGGCACGCTCTTCGCCTGAATCAGCTCCTCGTAAAAGCGCGCGTACTCCTCACGGTCGAAAGGACAGTTGATGTAATCGTCGCCGCCCTTGTCATAACGCGCAGCCATGAACGCGATTGTCATGTCGATTGAATCGGCCGCGACGATGGGCGCGATGGCGTCATAAAAGTAGAGCTGGTCGTCGCCCGTCAGGCGCATGATGTCCGCCGTCAGAGCTTCGGATGAGAGCGGCCCGGTAGCGATGACAGCAATCTCTTCATCCGGCACGCGCGTGACCTCTTCGCGCACGAGCGTGATGCGCGGATGTGTGCTGATCTTTTCGGTGACGTAGTCCGCGAACTTCTGCCGGTCGACGGCGAGGGCCGCGCCCGCCGGAACGCGCGTTGCGGCGGCGGCCTCCAACACGAGCGAGCCCGCGCGCCTCAACTCCTCTTTGAGCAGGTACGGCGCGGTTCCCACCTCATCCGATTTCAGCGAGTTGGAGCAGACGATCTCCGCTAACTTATCAGTCCGGTGCGCCGGAGTCTGCTGCACCGGCCTCATCTCGTAGAGTCGCACACGCGCGCCCGCACGCGCAGCCTGCCACGCCGCCTCAACCCCCGCCAACCCGCCGCCGATGATGCTGACTTCTCTCATAGAACAGTTGTAGTTTCACGCAAAGGGGCGAAGATAAAACCAGAGTGCGCAAAGAAGGTTCAACCTCTTTGTGTGCTTATCTCTTACCTTCGCTCCTTTGCGTGAAACCTTCCTTTCACTGACCCTCTTCCCCGATAATCATCGTCCCGGTCCCTTCGTCCGTGAAGACTTCCGAGAGGAGCGCGTTGCGCGTCGTGCCGTTGATGATGTGCGCGCTGCGGACGCCGCGACGCAGGAGCGCGCTGATGCTTTGCAGTTTCGGGATCATTCCGCCCGTCGCCGTCCCGTCGCGGATCAAAGCTTCCGCTTCATCCAAAGTCAGACGCGAGAGCTTCGTCTCCGGCTCTCCCGCGCGCATAAAAATTCCGTCCACGTCCGAAAGCAGGATCAGCTTTTCGGCCTGCAACTGGACGGCGATCTCTGCGGCGATGGTGTCGGCGTTGATGTTGAAGACCATCCCTTCGGCATCCGCGCCGAGAGAAGAGACGACCGGCAGATACCCTTGATCGAGGAGCACGCAGAGCAGCCGCGCGTTGATCTCCAGGATGTCGCCGACGTGGCCGAAGTCCACCTCCGAGCGCTCGCCCGTCGCTTGATTCAAGACCTCTTTCGGCGGACGGCGCTCGGCGTGCACGATGTTGCCGTCCACGCCTGAGAGGCCGACCGCTTCGACGCCGCGCTGCCGCAAAGCCGCGAGGATGTCCGTGTTGATCTTTCCGGCGAAGACCATCTTCGCCATTTCGAGCGTCGCATCATCCGTCACGCGCCGCCCGTTGATGATGGTCTGCTCGACGCCCAGACGCGAGGCCAGCTCCGTCAACTGCTTGCCGCCGCCGTGCACGACCGCGAGCCGGATGCCGACCTGATGCAGCAGCGCCAGCTCTTCCGCCAGCGAGGCGAGATTCGCTGCATCCTCAGTCGCTTTGCCGGACAGCTTGACGACAAAGGTCTGGCCTTTGAAGCGTTGGATGTAAGGCAGCGCCTCGCGCAAAAGATCGAGTCTCGTTTGATTCATCGGTTAACCCCGGTCTTAGGACTTGGGTCTTTGGCCTTTGATGTGGTGCTCAGCTTGAACTTCATCATTCAAGGTTGAACTGCGTGCAAAGACCTAAGACCCAAGTCCTAAGACCATCTTTAAGATTGCCTTCTGCGCGTGGAGGCGGTTTTCGGCTTCGTCGAAGACGACGCTTTGCGGGCCGTCGATGACGTCGTCGGTGACTTCCTGGCCGCGGTGGGCCGGCAAGCAGTGCATGAAGAGGGCGTCTTTGTCGGCGCGGGCCATCATGCGGGCGTTGACCTGGTAGGCCTTCA